>JAGPGB010000131.1:1963-4194 GCA_018056215.1 Bacteroidales bacterium
AATAAAAAAAATGTTCAGATAATTAATGTTAAAAATACTAATTTTTATTCAAAACTAAATACAAATTTTTTATTGATATCTAAAACAGAGAATCAAATCAATAATACTGTAAATAATAGTCATTTTGTTAATTTATCCAATTATATTAAAACAAATGATCTTTATAGTTTAGTTTGTTTACCTGACAGTAATTTGAACCTTTGGTTTACAGATATATTTTCGCAAGATATTTATAATTTTAATTATTTAGTAATAAATGTGCCTGATACTAATACTATCAATGAATATAGCGTTATTGCTAATCCTAAAAAAAAGTTTTTTTTAAATTATCAGCTTGATAATTCTACTCTTTATGAAATTGATTATAGTATTTTAAAATATCTACCTCCTGATATATCAAATATTTATTTATGGTCTGCTAAAGACTTATTTACAAAAATAATTCCTGGTTTTTTAGCAAATGAGAATATTAAAAATAAATGGGACTCTTTAGCACATTTATTTCCGATGAGTGTGCAAGATAAATTATTTTCATTGTTGGGGAATAATTTGTGCATAGCACATAATACTAAAAATAACGAGATCGCAGCCATCTGTAAAACTAATAATAAACAATTAAATGAAGAAGATATAAAAAAATGGTCATATTATTCTATTAAAGATCCAATTAATTGGGGTATGTTTACCTTTTATCCAGTCAGATGGGGGCAAATAATGAATTTTTTCTTTTCACATTATTTTCAATCACCAGAGATTTTTTATTCATATATAGATGGTGATTTTTTGCTAATTGCTAATTCTATTGAACTATTAGAAAATATGATTACTACAAAAAAATTGAATATTTCTAATTCATTAAATATTAATGGTAAAGATTATTTCCAATACTTTTATAAACCTTTTGCTCATGAAAAATTAAATGGTATACTAAATAAAGAATCTTTAAAAAACTTGACAACTGATAAACCTTATGAAATTAAATTAAGTAATTTTGAGATGTTAGACACTAATTTTAAATTTAAAGCTACAATAAATTGGGATACTACTGGCAAAGTAAAATCAATTTTACAAAATTTACTATATTCTAATGAAAAAATATTTTTATTAGAATATGATAGCCTAATAGCAATGATAGATAGTAGCTGGCAAGATAATAATACTAATAAATTAGTACAACTTATTTACCCACCAGATTTATACCATCCATACATAAGGTTGAAAGCAGAAGGTAGAATAACAGATAAAGGACTTCGTACAGGACTGTGGCGATATTATTATCCAAATTCTAATTTGTGGGCTAGCATATCATATATAAATGATAATCCAGACGGCAATGCTTTTCTATACTATGATAATAAAGAGAATAAAATTAAAGCAATAGCTCATTTCTCTAAAGGTAAATTAAATGGTAAATATCAAGAATATTATCCTAATGGAAATAAAAAGACAGATTTATTTTATCAAAATCATTACAAATCTGGATCTGCGAAATATTTTGATAAAAATGGAAGTCTATTGATAGAAGGTAATTATAAAAATAATGAAAAAATTGGTTTTTGGTATTTCTATACACCATTTGGCGAGCAAATACCTATATATTTGTCATTCTAATTTTGTATTTTATCATCAAATTTAACAGTTTGCAGCTGCCATTTATCTTTAGGATAATATAATGTAAAAGTATAAAATAATGGCTGGTAAGCATATTTTAACATATAAGTAACTATGACTAAACTCTCACCATATTTTTGTTCTTTTATTTTTTCATAACCATAGTATTCACCTAACATAGCAGTGAGGGCAGAAAGCTTAAGCTTTATCTGCGTAACCTCCTCTGCATTTCTTTGTATTATTGTTGGATTAGTTTTAAAGATGAAATCTATAGCTTCTGGTGGAGTATTATTCTTGTAAATAGAGAAAAATTCGTCCATTAATGGTTCATAACTTGGAATATTTTGATTGAATGCTAATAAACTTAAAAGCAATAAATTAAAAGTAAAAAATAATTTTTTCATATTATTTGACGATATGTTAGTTATGCAAATTTAATAAATTTATTGAAATTAGTAATATTATTTTAAAATAAAAGAAATAAAGGGATGGATAGGAGAATTTTATGAGGAATATGGAAATAGAAAAAGTTAATTTTATTGTTTGGAAATTTATTTGATTAAATTTCCAAATTTTAATTACTTTTGTAAAAAATAATACGTTATGAAACAATTAGTTGA
>JAGPGB010000132.1 GCA_018056215.1 Bacteroidales bacterium
TCTATTAATGATATACAGCGAATAATTTTTGAGAAATTCCATCTTCATTGATTATCTGTAATAAATATGTCCCATTAGTAAGTTTAGAAACATCTAATGTCATTTTATCAGATGAAAAATCTAAATTAATTATTTGTCGTCCATCCAAGGAATAGACTCTAAGAGATGATCTTGTAATATTAGATAATTCTATTGTGATAAAATCTGATGCAGGATTTGGATACATATCGAAATCATTAGAATATAGCTCGATGTTATTACAAATATCTACAAAAACTGTTGCAGGCACACGTTCGCTAACGCAACTATCACCTTTTATTTCCCAATCATAAAAATAGTAATAGTATGTTAAATCATTTGCTGAGTTACCAGTTATACTAAGTATATTAGCTATTTGATAAGGATATTGTGTACCTGCATTATTTCTATATAAATTAGGATAAGTAGAGCATGCCAATCTTAAATTATTTTGTACAGGTAAATCAAAGTTTAGATTTATCCTACTAATACCTGCAGGTATATTTACAGTAGCTGATTGCAAAATATTATTATTTGCATCTTTCAGAGAAATAGTACGATTACCAGATGAGTTAGCATTCACTTCTACTGATAGCAGGGTAAGAGGTTGATAACAATCGAAAATCAAATAATGAGAAGTCCAAGAATTAAGGAAATCGCCATTAGTATTAGAATCTGTACTACCTACATGCTGAATAGCAGCTTCTGTATTGCTTTCTACCCATACAGTTGTTTGCTGAGTAATATTAGGAATAATATAATAACTGCCAGTGAAAACAGGTGTTATGTCATTTTCATTTTCATACCAATTGATAGTACCATTTGCAATGGCTTGTAGCGTAGCTGTCTCTCCTTCGCATACAGTTGTGTCTTGCACTATTGGTGGTACATTCCCTATCTGTATATAATTATCTTTAATTTTTGTAAAATTACCACATAATCCAGCATCTGCTGTTAATGTAACGGTGTAAAATCCATTTGAATTATAGGTATGAGTTGGTGTAGTCTCATTACTTATATTACCATCACCAAAATTCCAAGTAAAAGATTGTACATTTTGAGATAAATTAGTGAAATTTATTGTATATGGAGCAGAACAGGTAGATAATGGATCAGCCAAAAAATCTACTGATATTGGTAAATACTCAGCATGTATATTTTTTATTATTGTGTCGTTTTGTCTATTAAGATCATTGCTGTTATTAGGATTTTTACAATATACTATAAAGTTATTATCCCCATTTAATAATTGAAAATCTGGTAAAGTAACTGATTCTTTACCTAAAGGAGCTAAATTACCATTCCAATTTATGCATTGTGTTTGTTGGTTAGCATATGAATAACATATTGTTAATGAAGTTAAATTTTGAGTACTGAGATTTTGAATAATTACTTTGGGTGAAATATTAATATCAAAGCAATTGTATGAGCTGCTAGGTTCTATAACATTTGATAGTTTAGCATCCAGTGTGAGCAGTTGCTGATTTACTTCTATTTTTTCTATATATGGGATTTTATTTTGTTTGGTAGCGACTATTAATAAACTATCATCGCTAGCAAGATCTGAGAATGTGAGATTTACAGAATTGTTAGTATTACTGTACTGAGCAGCTAATAAAGTACCATTTAGTGATAATGCTACCAATGTATATGGTTCAGTATTAACTGTTAAAGAATTATCTCCGATCATTAATGGCTCATCATAAGAAATATTAAGAGGATCTGGCACAGAGAAATAATTCATAGTAGATGGATCACCAAAGAGATGATATATTTCCCAATAATATTGTTTCATGCTAGAATTAGACCCTTGAACAGCTAAATTACCGCCATGCACCATTTCTGCATTAGTAATAAACCAATCAGAATATGGTTCTCCATGAGTATGAAATACTCTATCATAAGCACCCAGATTAGAACTGTTATAGGTTGGATTTGCGGTTATACTGCTTCTATATCCCACACCCCAATAATAATCCTCATTCCAATAAGAATAATCTGAAGCCCCTATATAAGCTATAGCTCCTTTATTGGCTACTCGCGTAATAGCTTCGCCAAAGCATTCACTCACCTCGAATTTACTTGATTGGCAGCAATTGCCTACCATCAATCCATATTTATATGTGTTTTGTAATGATGATATATTGGAGATAGAAAAAGATGGATCTGCCCAGCCATCTGAGCTGCAATGAGCAGTATAGTTAGCATAACCAGTACCATGGCTGATTTTGGAAATCATATCCGCAGAGGCTCCACTATTATCACTAGCAGGATATAAATATGTATGGCTATATATTCCATTACTACTATTAAAATAATTTTGTGTACCATAATTAATTTGTCCATTAGCATAAGTAGGAGCATTGCTAGCATCTACTCCTGCGACCATTACTACAGTATCTAGATAAGATTTAATGGGCATTTGATATTTTTCGTAAGTCATTGTCTTATTAATAATATTTTGTAGCTGAGTAGTGTTTTGTGCACTGAAACGAGCGTAATATAAATCTGGTAAATAATCACTTGAGCCATCATAGCAAGCATAATATAAATCTGTAACATGCGAATTTTGAGTAGTACCATTATATGCTGGTACTCCATCTATATCTCCAACTAATAATAAAAAAGTAGGTGGTGGAGTAGTATTGGTATATAAATTTTGTAAGTAATTTTTAATATTCGTAGTGCTACTGCCTATCACATCTGTATATCCCACTATTACATTGTAGCCTTTCTCTGTTTTCCAACGAATAAATGGTTGCAGAGTGCTAGCATAAGATTGCGGAGCTACTATTACATAGGTAATAGGATAGCTAGTGATTACATCTTTATTATAATTTTCTTGATAATTTAATAATTTAGAAAATTTGAAAAAAGGTGAATAAAATTTATTTTTTAACTCTTTATAATTATTTATATTTTTTGTATCAAAAACTACCTCTATCTCTACTTCATAGGTTACTTCTAAATAATTTTTTACTGGATTGTATGCAAAAGGATTAATTTTCAAAAGTCCTATACCTACACCTCTTTGTTTACCTTGATATTCTACCTCAGCAATAGGTTTTTTGTACAATGAGTCTGTATTATAGTAATTATTATCGTAATAAAATGGTACAGTTTTAGGATCTATACTTTTACTGATGCTAGGTTGTGCAGGAATAATAGGATAAATGAATCCATAATCGCTAAGTTTAATAATTTGTTTCTTTTCAGAAATAATATTTATACTCAAGTTTTCGCAAGGCATCTCTATTAAATGATTAATAGTAGGTAACTGAGCTCTACCTGTATCAAAAATGATAGCTAATGCATCATTATTAATTTGTGTAAAATTTCCATTTGGAGTATTAATGCTTTGTATCTCTATGTAAGGTAATGATACTTTAACTCTGAAACTACTTGTCTCATTATTAATTAATTGCCAAATATTTTTTTCACTTGTAGAAAAATTAATTGTTTGTGATTGCGAAAAAATTGTTTTTGCTAAACACAATAAAATTAGAAGGATAAAAAATTTTTTCATTTCTCTATTTTTTTTAAGTAAAATTAATATATTTTTAAATAATCAGAATAATAAATATTATAAAATTTTTATTTTTTTAATTTGTACTGATTATATAGTTACTAGTGTGCAGTAATATTGATTAAATTATATCTAATTAACAACAATAATGGAGGTTATTGGTTTTTTTTATAGAAAAAATTTATTAAAACAGCAATATCTGCTGGAGAAATGCCAGTTATGCGACTTGCTATGCCAATATTCGCAGGTTTTATTTTAATTAATTTTTGTCTAGCTTCTATGGAAATATTTTTAATATTCTGATAATCGAAATCTTGAGGTAGCCTCATTTGATCAAATTTTATCAACTTTTCTGCAAGTTCATTTTCCTTTTTAATATATTCAGCATATTTAATCTCTATTTCGAGTGTTTCGATGAAATGAGATGGTTTATCTTTTATAAGATTATTAATTTCTTCAAAATTTTTTGATAAATCTAAGATAGAAATTTCTGGTCTCATTATCAATTGAGTCCATTTGATTTTTTGTTTAATAGGAGAAGAGTTAATTGATGATAAGTAATTATTTATTTTATCTGGTTCTATTGAGTTTTTATTCAAATATTCAGAAACATTTTTAATAAAATCAAGCTTTTCTA
>JAGPGB010000133.1 GCA_018056215.1 Bacteroidales bacterium
TTTTTATTAGCTTATTTGCAGTTACATTTATTGATGCACAAAAGATTAATTCCTATCGAGATATTTTCAAATATTATCAACGCTTTTACTCATTAACACAAGTACAAGCTTATCCCGATGGAGAGTCTTTCTCTTTAGTAGATAGTCTAGAAAATCTAGTACTTTTTAAAAATGGTAAATATACTAATTTACTATGTCAAGAACAATTGAAAAAAGTTTTACCGCCAGAATTATCTGGTAGTTTAGAAGCTTTCCCAGAATATCAGTGGAAAGGTAAAGATACTTTAGTGATGACAATAGATACCACTTTGTATATTTATAATTTCAAAACAAAAAAATCAGAATTTATAGCTAAATGGCCAAATGTGGCCAAATACCTTGCTATTGAGCCAAATACTCTGCAAGTGGCGTATACTCTGAAAAACAATTTATACATAGCTCATAATGGCATACAGACTGTAGTAGCTAGTGATATAGACACTAATATTGTATTTGGACAATCTGTTCATCGTAATGAATTTGGCATAAATACTGGTATTTTTTGGTCTCCTACAGGTAGATATTTAGCTTTTTATAGAATGGATCAACGAAAAGTATCAGATTACCCACTTGTAGACATTACTACACGTGTTGCTACTTTGAAAAATATTAAATATCCTATGGCTGGCATGCAAAGTCATTACGTTACTTTAGGTGTTTATGATGTTAATAAAAAATCTACTGTATATTTACAAACAGGTGAAAATATAGATCACTATTTAACGAGTGTTACTTGGCATCCAAGCGAGAAATATATCTTCATAGGTATATTAAATAGAGATCAGAATTATCTACAAATGAATATGTATGATACAAACAATGGCTCATTAGTAAAAACACTTTTCGAAGAAAAAAATGATAGATACGTAGAGCCGCAGACACCTCTATATTTCAGACCTAATCATAATGATCAATTTATATATTTTAGTCAGAGAGATGGATATTGGCATTTGTATTTATATGATATCAATGGCAATCTGCTAAGACAAATAACTTATGGTAATTGGATGGTAACGGAGTTCGGTGATTTTTTCAATAATGGTGACGCATTGTGGTTCTATGGTACATATGACTCTCCTATAGAGACGCATGCCTATAGTTTTGATTTCACTACTTTACAATTTAATCAATTAGACAAAGGTAGAGGTACTCATAGCATAGTAATAAATAAAAATGGTACAGCCGTTATTGATGAATATTCTAATACAGATACTGTATATCATGCTCAATACATAGATCTCAAAAAAAATAAAGCTACAAACATGAAATTAGCTATAGATCTTTTCAAAAGTAATATTTTACCTAAACCACAAATATTTACACTTACCAATAGTAACGGAGATACATTATATTGTAGATTATTTCTTCCATTAGATTTCGATTCTACAAAAAGATACCCTGTGATAGATTACGTATATGGAGGTCCTCATGCTCAAATGATAACTGATAGTTGGACAGGTGGTGCAGGTACTTTTTTACCTTATTTAGCTAGTCGTGGTTATGTCATATTTACTCTCGACAATCGTGGTTCAGCTAATAGAGGTTTTGAATTCGAAAGTATTATTCATAGAAATTTAGGCAAATATGAGGTCGAAGATCAGATGACTGGTATTAATTGGCTAAAGCAAAAAACTTGGATAGATACTAATAGAATCGGCGTTCATGGCTGGAGCTATGGTGGCTTCATGACTATGAGTCTGATGCTCAAACAACCCAAAACTTTCAAAGTTGCTGTGGCAGGTGGTGCTGTAATAGACTGGAAATATTATGAAGTAATGTACGGCGAAAGGTACATGGATACTCCTGAGCAAAATCCTGATGGTTATAAAAATGCAAGTTTACTTAATTACGTGAATAATGTTCATGGCAAAATATTATTAATTCATGGTTATCAAGATGATGTGGTGGTTCCTCAAAATGTATTGAGTTTCTTAAAAGCATGTATAGACAAAGGTAAATTAGTAGATTTCTTTGTTTATCCTACTCATAGTCATAATGTCATGGGTGTAGATCGCTATCATCTTAATGATTTAATAGAGAATTATTTTAATGAGAATTTATAAGCAATATGAAAAAAATTGTTTTTATCATCTTAATATTAATATCTACAATTACTTTTGGCCAAAATTTTGGTGGTGGTTTCACATTAGGACTTAATGGCAGTCAAGTGTCTGGAGATCAACTCTCGGGTTTTAATAAATTCGGTGCTAGAGCTGGTGTTTTTACTTTTTATAATATTAATGAACAATCAAAATTAAAATTAGAATTAGTATTCTCTCAAAAGGGTAGTAGAAAAAATCCCACTAGCGAAAACCCAACTAGCTTTTTGCTTAGATTAAATTACATAGAAATGCCACTGTTATATGAATATGAATTACCAGTAGATAACCTAAATGTTTTTATTGGCTTAGCAGGAGCAGTACTTACTAAAACCACTGATAATATATGGGATGAGAATGGTTTAGTGGCTATGCTAGAACCTTTTTATAGATTTGAATTCAGTGTGGTAGCAGGTTTTAGTTATGATATTAATGATTCTCATAGGATGTTTTTCGAAGTAGATCAATCTATTTTGCCTATTCGTAAGCATTACTCTGGCGCTACTTACTACTTTAATAGAGGGATGTATAATACTGTTATTACCCTTGGCTATTCATTTACTTTCCCAAGAGATTAAATTTATTAAATAATATTGTTATTATGAGAAATAAAATAACATTAGAAGATGTAGATCGATTATTCCCCTCATCATTCACAGAGGAGCAATTGTCTAAAGCTAAGACAATTTTTTTTAAAAAATTAGCTGAGCTATCACATAGATTTTATAATGGTAAGATACAAATAGTTCCTAAAGTTCCCAATCCTGGTTTTAATTGGTTTAATGTATGGTATACACCTGGTGTCAGCGCTGTAAGCACTCTCATAAGAGATAACAATGACGAATCTTTCGAATTAAGTAATCGTGGTAATATGGTAGCTGTAGTCAGTGACTCTACTCGTGTATTAGGTGATGGCGATGTAACGCCTCCTGGTGGCTTAGGAGTGATGGAAGGCAAAGCATTTCTGATGAAATATTTAGGCGGTATAGATGCAGTGCCATTATGTATAGATAGCAAAAATGAAAAAGGAGAAAATGACCCAGAGAATATTATTAAGTTTGTACAAATGGTTCAGCATTCCTTCGGAGCTATAAATTTAGAAGATATAAGCCAACCTAATTGTTTCAAAGTTTTAGACACTTTGCGAGATAGCTGCGATATACCTGTTTGGCACGATGATGCTCAGGGAACAGCTTGCGTCACTTTGGCTGGTTTATTAAATGCTTTGAAAATTGTTAATAAAAAAATAGAAAATGTCAAAATTATTCTTTACGGAGCTGGAGCTTCTAATACTACAATTGCTAGATTATTAATTTCTAGTGGAGCAGATCCTCAAAATATAATTGTCTTTGATAGTAAAGGTTCATTAAATAAAGACAGAAAAGACATTTCCAACGATAAACGTTATTATAGAAAATGGGAATTATGCCTGACAACAAATCCTAATAAGATAAATGATATAGAAGAAGCTATGATAGGAGCAGATGTGTTAATATCATTATCTACACCAGGCCCTAACACCATTAAACAAGAATGGATCAAATTAATGGCCGAGAAATCTATTGTTTTTGCTTGTGCTAATCCTGTGCCAGAAATATATCCTTATGCAGCTAAAGAGGCGGGAGCATATGTCGTAGCCACTGGCAGAGGCGATTTTCCCAATCAAGTAAATAATTCTCTTGGATTTCCTGGCATTTTAAAAGGTGCTCTAATGGTGAGATCTAAAAAAATAACTGATGAGATGGCTATAGCAGCAGCTAATGCATTAGCACAATTTGCTTATGATCGTGGTATAGATGCTAATAACATTATGCCAACAATGGATGAAGCAGAGGTTTTCCCTATTGTAGCTGCTACTGTAGCTATGGAAGCCATTAAAAATGGAGTAGCTAGAAAAATATTAAGCTATCAACAAGCATACCAATGGGCAAAAAAAGATATTACCTACGCTAGAGAATTAACTAATTCGATGATTAAAAATGATTTTATACTTTTGCCCCCTGAGGAAATGATAAATGAAGCTTTAGA
>JAGPGB010000134.1 GCA_018056215.1 Bacteroidales bacterium
TAGCTTTTTGATTGATTAAAAAATCGCTAACCTTCACTAATGATTTCATACCAAAAGGTACAAATGCATCCCCATCTTTTATTTTTCTTAACTTCAATGGAAATTTAATCTTTTCTATATCCATAAAGGCAAAATGAGGCATTTTATTTATACTTAATTCGTCTGATGATACAATTTTAATGTTTATCTCAAAGGGTTCTTTAATAGTTTTATTATTTTTAGCAATAGTTATCTCAGGGAAAATGGTATTCTTATTTATAACATATAAATTGCTTTTTTGAGTATAAACATTGTAATCTGGTAAAATAAATTGTCGAGTTTCATTTTTAGGTAAAGCTTTGATAATATTTTGTATTTGATCAAAAGTAGCTGAGAGTGGAGACAAAACAAAGTGCAAAACTGCAATGTATGATAAATGCAATTGCAAAAAATTAATAGAAAAGCTCATATCTTCATAATGAACAATATAAGATGCTAAATATTTTTTTAATAAAATATCATAAGTATCCCCTTGCTCTTGTAAAATCTGAATATTATTAAGAATGGTTTTTTCTACTCCTGGACGTATATTATTGATTAAAGGTAATAGCTCATGGCGAATGCGATTTCTCAAAAATATTAACTCATCATTAGTTTTATCTATTCTAAAAGGTATATTTTGTGCATAAGCATAATTCTCTATATCTTTTCTAGATACATACCAAAGTGGACGTAAAATTAGAGACCTTTTCTGAGGTATACTGGATAGACCAAATAATGTAGCTCCTCGCAAGATATTAATAAAAAAAGTTTCTATAACGTCATTAGCTTGATGTGCTAAAACCAAATAATCATAATTATATTTTTCTATTAATTCTTCGAAAAAGTCATATCGCAGTTCTCTAGCAGCTTGCTCGATAGATAATTTATGTTCTTTTGCATATATATTAGTATCCACTTTTTTAACATAAATCGGTATATCACGATTATTAAAATAATCCCTCACAAACTTCTCATCCTCATCACTATCTTTGCCACGTAATTGGAAATTCATATGAGCTACAGCAATATTCAGGTTTAATTTCATAAAAATATTAGAAAGCACCATACTATCTACTCCTCCACTCACACCTATTAGATATTTCAGTTGTTTGTAGTTTTTATCTTTTTCGTTTAAAAAATTGTTAACTGCACTTTCTATATTCACCATAGTAAAAAAATAATTTCTGGATCTATAATATTATTTGTAATGAACTGCTTATAATCTCTAATTTCTAATAATAAAGCATTTTCTTCATCAGATAAATCTACTAATAGCAAACTACTGGGTATATTTACCTCTGTATTTAATATTGTTTTATAAATCATAAAGTAATCGCTAGGCTCTGTCCTACCACCAATATAATATCGAGTCATTACAATTTCATTTTTCATTAGATCTATATAGCCATCACGACATTTTCTAATTTTGTAAGTTTCATTATTTGCTAAGGTCAGCTGCATTATCCATTGATATGCTATATCTATAAACTTACTAAAAATTTTCTCAAAAGGTTTTTTGATATGAATTAATGGAGTTAAATTTTTAGGAAAATTAGGAACATATTCTTCCATTATTTTCATAGAATTAACTGCAAAACCATTATTTTTGATTTCCTGTAAATTGAAATAATGTATATTGACTTTAGCCTTATTAGTTTGTGATCGTATCTCATCTGCTATATTTAATGTGCCACTACGATACATATCTATCAGCTTTAATTCATCTAATGAGAGGCTAAAATTATCTTTCACTTCCAAATCAAAAATATTTACCAAATGTTGCAGCTCCGAAGCAGTTAACTTATAATCTAATTTTAATTTTGATATATTGATATTGTTGATAGCTATTAAATTATCATCTGTATCATAAATCCAAGGTTTAGCATATAGTATTTGCCAAATAGTAGAATGAAAAAAAGCTTCATCATTTCTAATATATGATGCCCAACTATACTTAGCCCACCAATAATCATCGGGAAATTGCAAAATCCAATGTAAAAGGAATATACTTTTTTCTAAATTTATATTTACTAAAAAATCATCTATCCCTTCAATAGTCCAATCATCAATATTTTCCTCTACTATTGGCTTTACATCACTATTACCTCGCAGCTTTGCTTTTTCAACTTCAGTTAATTGATTTTCTATTTTTATTTTTTTAGGAAATTTATTCACATTTAATTTTTCAAATATAGATATGAATTGAGATAGAGGTAATTTATAATTATTTTCATACCATTTTAAATTCACAAAATTTTTATTATAAGAAAAATAATATTCTAATTCTTTACTTGGTAGATACAACTCATTAGGTTTGCACCACTCATTATTTATATTTATAATACATTCAAAATTTTGTAATAATTTATAATCGACCTTATCTAGATTAGCTAAAAATAAATCCCAAAATTTACGATAAGCTTTTTTATGAATATATGTAGTCAATTGATGATTTATACCCTTTTGATCATCATAGGGTTTTATTTGCAGAGAATATAATAAATTAACAATATTTTCATTATTTAAAAGTACTGGATTAATATTCATAGCATGATCTGGAGCACCATAAAGAAAAACATTACTAAGATCCTCATCCCAAAGTTTCCACTTATTATCTGCTGTATATAACCATGGATAATCACTTAAATTATAAAATTTATTTTTATTATTTGGTAAAACCAACTCTGGATTTAGTGCTAAAAGTTCATAAAAATTTACTATCTGCTGATAATTATAATTTTTATTAAAATTAAATTTTTTCAAAGCAAAGGCGAAATCATGCTCATCAATAATTCTAATAGGTAACTCTTTTTTTATCAATTCTATAAAATTATTTTTATCAATCAGCTCTATATTAATCCAATTTTTTTTGTTCCATAATTTATTTAAAACATTTTTAGCAATTAGCTCTATAAGCAATTTATTTCTAGGAAAAGCAACAAAAGAATGATGATAATATTTACTATCATTAGCTAAAATAGAGTTATTATTTTTAAGAAAATCTATCCATTGCTCTAACCATACTTTCTCAATAGTATGCTCATTCAAAGATAAAGAAAAAGCTTCGTATAAATCGGGAGTTAATAAATTTCTATTACATAACTCTTTTAGAAAATTCAGAAATAATTTTTTCAGTTGATTCAATAAAACCTTATTTTCATTAATAGCCGGGTTATCCCATGGTATCTGCTCTCGAGTAGGTGTAGTCATAAAAAAGCCATGCACAATAAAAGGCAAATGTATTATTTCTCTAGTAGGGAAAAAAACAAAAAGTGGATTAGAAATACACTGCTTTTCTAATGATAAAGCCAAAGATAATTTTTTTTGATTATTACTAATTTTACTGATTACTAAATACTTTTCATCAACTAAATCATCTGTCATATTAGTAGATAAAATCACAATCTTACTATCATCAGTATTAATTCTTTTGATAAAAAATTTCTCGTTAGTTACATTATTAATAATTTCGATTTTATTTATATAATCTAGAAAAAGAATAAATCTATAGTCCCAAGCTCTCACTCTATCCCATAAATCTGTAAAAGAAATATTTTTTTTAAAAGGGAACCTAAATAAGGTAGTAAATGGTTCCATTATTTCAATAGGATCGATAGTTTCTAATAATTCAAAATCTCGAATAACAAAATGAAAATCATTAGAATGTATCTCAGGAGCATCAGTAATGCCAAATACAGAACGAAAACCAATACCAAACTTACCAATTCTATTAAAATTGCTCAATTGCTTTTTAGTAGATCTTCCATAAGTAGTAATAGCAATAAAATCATCATCATTGAAAGGATCTCCATTATGATAAATAACTATGCCATCTTTTTCAAATTGTATAATCATTTCGCCCTGCCTAGAAATTCTAGCACAAGCATCCTCGGCATTTTGCACTATTTCATCCAAAAAATGAACTGGATCTGCATACAGAGAAGATAAAATTTCTGCATAACGATTGCCCTTATCCTTATTAGCTTTTACGACTTCGCGAGTCAAAGAAATATATTCTTGTAAATTATTAAACTTTTTGGGCACTACAAAACTTTATCTTTAGCAAAATTATTAAAAAAAAGGTATTCCAAAAAACGTTTTTAAATTAGAATT
>JAGPGB010000135.1 GCA_018056215.1 Bacteroidales bacterium
CTCTGTGATGAATGCCATACATAAAAGTGCCAGTGGTTACTCTGAATTGTCTTCCACAAGTTTTACAGAGATAATTTTGTACACCATGCTGCAGACCATTTTTTATCACATGACTGCTATTGCAATCTGGACAAAGTACACCAGTAGACATAGCCTTGAGCTCCTGATAATCGACAATGTCTTTGCCTTCATTTATCAATTTATTATATAAATTGTCATAGTATTTGCGTGTACCTTCTTTGGTGAGGGCAAAGACATCAATTTTTTCTTCAAAAATATTTTCCATAATTATTATATTTTTTGCAAATATAATAATTATTTATGTATATCATATATATTTCATAACAATAATTTTTTATCTTGGTCAGAAGCTATTCCCAATAGCTTCTGACCACTTTTATACTTTTATCCCCTCTTTCATTTTTTTAACATTTAAACACATTTCTCTTTAACCTCTTCACTATACTTTATTATTTACTTCCAATTTTCTTAAATTTTAAAATCAATATTTTAATTATTTGTATTTTTGTTTTTGAAAATATTTTAATAAATAGTTTAATTTAAAAAACGCAAATCAATAATGGCATCTACGATTAAATCTGATTTTATACAACAATTTGAAAAAATCAAATTTGATATTCAAACTAAAAATTATGCTAATATATATTTTGCTTACGGGAAGGAATCCTATTTTATTGATCAGTTGCAGCACACTATAGAAAATGAAATATTAGATCCTGCTGACAAAGATTTCAATTTATACATATTATATGGTAAAGATACTACCATACCAGATATCATCAATATAGCAGAGAGTTATTCTTTTTTTGGTAATTACAAAGTCATTTCTATTAGAGAGGCACAAGAGCTTAGTTTTACTAATTTCGATTTATTTGAGAAATATTTTCAAAAGCCTATGTCTCAAACTATTTTATTTTTTGCTTATAAAGATGAAAAGTTAAATAGCAAATGGCAAGCTTTATTAAATAAAAAAACATCTAAAGTAATAAAATTTAATAGTAAAGGCTTATATAATTATCAGATTCCTAATTTTATTGAAGATTTTGCAAAACAAAAAGGGTATAAGATAAATCCACATATTACTAAGATATTAGCAGATAATTTAGGGACAAACCTTTCTGTAGTTACTAATGAACTGGAAAAATTATTTATTTTAGTGCCTTCTGGTGGTGAGATTACCATGCAAATAGTAGAAGACCTCACTGGTATTAATAGGCAATATAATGTTTATGAATTACAAAATTCATTAGCACAGAAAGATATTAAATCTATTCAAAATATTACTTTATATTTAGCATCTAGTGATGAGAGAAGTTCATTATTGATAGTTATTCAAAATTTATTTAATTTTTTTACTCAATTATTAATTTATAAACAAAACATTAAAGGAAAAACTGAAGCTGAATTATTAAAATTAATGCATTTATCACATGCTTTTTTTCTAAAACAGTTTCAGATAGCAGATAAAAATTATTCTATAACATCTGTAATAAATATTATATCTTTGCTGCGAGAATATGATCTCAAAGCTAAAGGTGTAGGTAATCGCTCTTTTGAACAGCAAGAGTTATTGAAAGAATTAATTGTAAGAATTTTAAAATCATGATAGAAATTTTAGAAGTAAAAACTCAAAAAGACATCAAAGAATTTATTGATTTGCCTTTTAAGATTTATAAAGGTGATAAATACTGGATACCACCTCTTAAAAATGATGAGAAAAAAATGTTTTCTCCAGATACTAATCCAGAATTAGGATATTGTGATACGCAATTTTGGTTGGCAAAAGATAATGATAAGACCGTAGGACGCATCATTACTATGATTAATAATAAATATAATGAAAAAGTTAATAAAGCTTATTCTAGATTTTTTAAATTTGAATGCACCAATGAAGAAGTAGGTGAGCAATTATTATTATTTGCAGAAAAATGGGCTAAAGATAAAGGAGCTACTCACATTCATGGGCCACTAGGTTTTTCTAATCTAGATAATCAAGGATTACTAATTGAAGGTTATGAATATTTACCTTCTATAGCTTCTACTTATAATAAAAAATTTTATCAAAATGTTTTTGATAAATTAAATTATCAAAAAGAAAACGATTGGGTAGAGTTTATTCTATATCCCGAACAGCATATAGAAGATAGGGTTCTCAAGCTGAATGAAACTATTAAAAAAAGATATAATTTAATAGTGAATTCTTTCAAAAAAAATCAGGAGCTCAAACCATATATTCCACAAGTTTTAAAAGTTTTAAATGAAGCTTATGCTGATTTGCCTTATGTAGTGCCATTTGATGATAAAACGGGTAGTTATTACATAGAAAAATATTTTTCGTTATTAAATCCTAATTTAGTAAAAATAATTACCAATGCTGAAGGTGAAGCTGTTGCTTTTATTGTAGGCTTACCTTCATTATCTAAAGCTATGCAAAAAGCGAATGGTAAGCTCTCTCCGTGGGGAATTTATCATATTTTCAAGGCAATCAAGCATCCTAAAGTTGTAGATTTAGCTCTTGCAGCTGTATTACCACAATTGCAAAGGCAAGGAGTAGCAGCTGTCTTGATAACAGAACTCCAGAAAGAGCTCATACGCTATGGCGTTAAAGAGGTAGAGACTACTGGAATTTTTGAAATCAACACCCAAGCTATTCAAACTTGGAAAAACTTTAAACATATACAGCATAAACGCAGAAGATGTTATGTGAAAGAGCTGTAATTTATTAAAATAAAAAAAATTTTATAACTTTGTAAAAAATATATTGTATGTCAGGTCATAATAAGTGGTCAACAATTAAAAGAAAAAAAGAAGCGAACGATGCTAAACGTTCCAAAATGTTTACTAAAATTATCAAAGATATAACTATAGCTGTGAGAGAGGGAGGACCTGATCCAGATTCTAATCCAAGACTTAGATTAGCTATAGCTAATGCTCGTGGTGTAAACATGCCCAAAGATAATATTCAAAGAGCTATTAACAAAGCTACAGAAAAAGATTCTGCTAATTATGTAGAAATAGTTTATGAAGGCTATGCATCTCATGGTGTAGCTATTATCGTGGAATGCGCTACTGATAACCAGCAAAGAACTATTTCTAATATTAGAAGTTATTTCAATAAACATGGTGGTAGTCTATCTACCAGCGGTTCTCTTAATTTTATTTTTGATCAAAAAGGCGTTTTTCGTATTAATAGAGAAAAAATTTCTAATTTTGATGAATTTATGTTAGAAGCGATAGATGCTGGAGCAGA
The DNA here is from genome assembly GCA_018056215.1 of Bacteroidales bacterium. Taxonomy (GTDB): domain Bacteria; phylum Bacteroidota; class Bacteroidia; order Bacteroidales; family DTU049; genus DTU049. Next base: position 3,272 of record JAGPGB010000135.1, read on the forward strand.
AGATGTCGTAGAAGATGATGATATGGTCATAATTTATACTCCTAGAGAAAATTTCGGCACTATGCAAAAAACCTTAGAAAAATTAAATATCGAAGCAGATTCTTCTAAACTAGAACGTATACCAAACACTTTTGTTAAATTAGAAAAAGAGCAAGCTCTTAAAATACTAAAACTGATAGATTTGCTCGAAGATGATGATGATGTACAAGAAGTATATCATAATATGGAACTCCCCGATGAAATATTAGATGAGATAGAAGGGTAAAAGCAATCATAATTAAAAATTATAAAATTTTTTTATAATCTTTTATTTCTCTTTTCACCTTTATTTCATCGCAAATATAATATAGATATTTTATAAATTATCATAAATAAACTATTTTTAAAAATCTAAACATGCAATAATTTTACTTCTGGAATACTACAATCTTTTTTTACTACTATTTTTATGTATGTTGTACCATTAATATTAAGTTATTGTAGACAAGTTTTGTAATTGAATTTCATCTAACATATTTGACTTTGCATCTTCAAATATTATTTATAATATTTAACAATACAAATTTATTAGTTTCTATAATATTTTATAAGTCTAAAAATTAATAAAGTGAAATTTGTTAATAATTGGTTTATTAATGGACAGTTAAATAGTAACCACAAAGTTCTCAAAGAATGCATAATGAACACTGAGAAAGATGAAATTAAAAGGGGCTATAAATGACATTTGGTGTACTTTGTGTAATAACTTAGTGTCCTTTGTGTTAAAAAATAACATAAATAATCATAGTTTTTAATTTTATTAATCTATAATTTTACTTTTTAGGCTAAAAGGTATAGAACCAAAAAAATTTTTTTAAA
>JAGPGB010000136.1 GCA_018056215.1 Bacteroidales bacterium
TCAAATCGGCTTTTATATTCTGGATGAAACTGCACGCCTATATAAAAAGGATGATTTTCTATTTCTACTGCCTCTACTAATTGTTCTGTAGGATTTATGCCCACAGCTTTCATACCGTTTGCTTCGAATATTTCTAAATATTTATTATTAAACTCGTATCTATGTCTATGCCTTTCATATACTAAATCTTCTTTATAGCATTCATAGAGTTTAGAATTTTTTGTAATTTTACATGGATAGGCTCCCAATCTCATAGTTCCGCCTTTAACGGATATCTTTTTTTGATTTTCCATTAGATCTATAACTGGGTTTAAACATCTTGGATCTATCTCTCTACTATTAGCATCCTGCAAATTTAAAACATTGCGAGCAAATTCTACTACTGCCATTTGCATACCCAAACAAATACCTAGAAAAGGAACTTTATTTTCTCGTGCATATTTAGATGCTAAAATTTTACCTTCTAATCCTCGTTCACCAAATCCAGGTGCTATTAAAATCCCTTGATATTGACCAAGTAAATCATTTACATTTTCTTCTTTAATATTTTCGGAGCTGATAAAATCTAGCTGTACTTTAGTTTCTAAAAAAGCTCCAGCATGGATAAAGGATTCCATTATAGATTTGTAAGCATCTTTTAGTTCTACATATTTCCCTACAAGTGCAATTTTTACAATATTTTTATAATTTTCTAATTTTTCTAAAAGATTTATCCATTTAGTTAAGTCTGATTTAGTTGAATTTTCTATTCCAAATTTATCTAATATTACCTCATCTAATTTCTCGTCGAGCATTTTTATAGGTACTTTATAAATAGTATCTAAATCTATGTTTTCTATAACAGCACGAGGTTCTACATTACAAAAAAGAGCTAATTTTTGGCGAATAGATTCTGTAATAGGCACTTGAGTACGACAAATTAAAATATCTGGTTGTACTCCTAGCTCTTGAAGATTTTTCACAGAATGTTGAGTAGGTTTAGTTTTTAATTCACCAATATTAGCTAAATAAGGTAACAAAGTCAAATGCATAACTAATGAACGTTTACCTAATTCTAATCTTAACTGTCTGACGGCCTCTATGAATGGTAATGATTCTATATCACCCACAGTGCCGCCAATTTCAGTAATTATAAAATCATAATCTCCATTAAATTCCAATAATCTAATGCGGTATTTAATCTCATCGGTGATATGTGGAATTACCTGTACAGTTTCGCCTAAATAATCTCCTCTACGCTCTTTTTCTATTACATTCAAATATATTTTACCTGCAGTTACATTATTTGCCTGAGAAGTATTAATATTGATGAATCTTTCATAATGTCCAAGGTCTAGATCAGTTTCTGCTCCATCCTCTGTCACATAGCATTCACCATGTTCATAGGGATTAAGAGTTCCTGGGTCTACATTGATATATGGATCTAATTTTTGAATTGTAACAGAATAACCTCTAGATTGCAAAAGTTTGCCAACAGAAGCAGAAACAATACCTTTGCCAAGGCTAGAAACTACGCCACCAGTTACAAATATATATCTAGTATTTTTAGCCATATTTTCTATTTTTATATTGCAAAATTATATTAATTTAACTACAAAAAAAATATATAAATATTAAAAACATTTAGGATTTATACCTAGTACGTATTTATTTATTATTTCCAATTTATCAAAATATTCATAACCAGCAAAATCTATCATCATAAAAAATTTAATTGTTTTTTGATACTCATCTAACAATTTTCTAGCCAAAGGATAATAGCTCCAGTGCCAGGGTTCCGGTTGATATCCATCAGGTCTATCTTTATCAAAGGATGTATATGGTTCACAAAATCCATAATTATCTGCATTTTTTTGCAACCATTCATAAATTTTCTTTCCTTCATCAGTTTTGAAATATGATGGTTCTACACTGTTCAGGTCTATATCTGTTCCCCAATGATGCCTAGATGTTCCTGGCATTGCAGTATACTTTAATATTTCTTTAGTTCTTTCAAAATCATCAGGTATAGTCAAATATAAATCTTCATTATTTACAGCAGTGTAGCCAAACCATTTATCTTCCCATAATTTTTTTTGATATTCATAGCTTCTAAATCCGCTAACAATTATTAATGTTATGCCATCATTTTGAGCAGCTTCATACATTTTTTTGAAAGCATCATAAACTTCTTTTCTCAGATATATTTCCTTACCATTTTCGGTAAATTTTTTATCTACTAAAACAAAATTACTATCATTCTGCGGGTCTATTTTCCCCAATAAATATTTCTCTTCCATTTGTCCATTTACATTTAAAAATATTAAAAATAAAAAACTAAAAAATATAATTTTTTCAATTATTTCCATCTTTTTATCATATTTAGAGCAGTGTTTACGATATTTTCTGAAGTAAATCCGAAATAGTTCATTAATTGAGATGGCTTGCCACTCTCACCAAATCTATCATTCATAGCAATAGGTTTTATAGGTACTGGATAATATTCTGAACATACCTCTGATATTGCAGAGAATAATCCACCGAATTTTTGATGTTCTTCAGCTGTAATTATAAATTTACATTGTTTTGCAATATAACTTATGGTATCTACATCTATGGGTTTGATAGTATGAATATTAACTACTGCAGCATCAATTTTATAATTTTTATATAAAAAATTAGCTGCCTTCAAACTTTCCCACACTAAAGATCCTGTAGCCATTATTGCAATATCCCAGCCATTTCTCAGTACTTGAGCTCTGCCGATCTGAGGAATAATATTTTTATCTGAAAAATTAGGCATAGGTTCTCTACCAAATCTAATATATACTGGGCCATTTACTTGTTCAATAGCAGCTAAAAGTAGATTTTTTGTTTGGTTAGCATCGCAAGGTGACAATACAGTCATATTAGGTAGAGACCGCATCACTGCTAAATCTTCTAATGCTTGATGAGTAGCTCCATCTGGTCCTACGCTTATGCCGGCATGTGCACCACCGATTATCACTTTTGCATTATTATAACAAATGGACGTCCTCACTTGATCTGCACATCTGAAAGCAGCAAAAACTCCATAGGTACTAAACACAGGAAGCAATCCTGAGAGAGCCATTCCTGCAGCGGTAGCTGCTATATTTTGCTCTGCAATACCAAAACTATAAAACCTATCTGGATATTTTGATTTAAACAAATCTAATCCTACTGATGCAGTGATATCTGCACCTAAAACTACTAGATTTGAATATTTTTCACCAGCTTCTAATACACCTTCGCCGAAACCAAGTTTACCAGCCTTTTTTTCCATTTTTAAATAATTTACATGAATTTTATAAAATCTTTTTCTACATTAAAGTAGATTTGATCAATATTTTTTTGAATATCAATGGTATAATAAATAGAACTAATCACTTTGCAAAAATACTCAGGATTATCCATTGTTCTACCTATTCTTTCTTTTAAATATTTTTGTAAAACTTGATAACCACCAATATAATAATTCCATACTTCTGATGCTACATTGGAGAAATATTTATCTTTATTAATATAGATTTTTTTATTTGTTTCATCATAGATGATTTTTTCTATTTTATCTGAATTAGATTCACCTTCATATTTAGAAATAATCTTATTTAACATTTGACTTTCTACTAGGTGGAGGTCAATGAGATTATGTCCAAACTCGCTCATTTTGCTAAAAAGTTTATAATCTTTAGTAAATGGTATTCGTGGGAAATCAATTGTAAGAAAATCAACATATTTTTTACGATAAATATTGCTAAAGAGAATTGCATAAATATAGTAGAGAATTTCTTCTGGTGAGATATGTTTTTTATAGGTTTCGTTTAATTTATCGTAAAGTTTTTGGTCAATATTTGGTTTTTTAACACCATATTCTGCTTTATTTTCAAATACACTCAGGGTTTGGTAGAATGGTTTATTTCTTTTTTTCTTTTGTTCTGAATCTGTATATAAGTAAAGGGGAAAAAGATATGCAATGCCTTTATTACTTAATGTAATTCTGCTTTCAATAATATTTTTACTAATAAAACAATGATTAAAAGATGTCTCAGCTACTTGCCTTGTTGTTATCAGTCCTAAATTATCGCCTTTTAGCATGTG
>JAGPGB010000137.1 GCA_018056215.1 Bacteroidales bacterium
GTGCAACGAATTATGATTGATGGTATTAATTATGGTAGCTTGGATCCTGGAGAATCAAAAAGTATCTCATTACCTGCTGGTGAACATGAATTTCAACAGGTAGGAATTAGTGGCGGAGCAGGATGTAATCCAGCTAAAGTTATAATTATAGAATGTGAAACCCAAGGATTTGAATGTAATGGCTAAAAATTTAACCATTTTTAATTTAACTTCTATAAAATAATTATAATCGAAGATAACTTTTGCCCTATAAATAAGCAGAAATACATACAAATAGAAAATTAATAAAAACATAGCAAGAGGATAGCTAATGTACGTATATTTTGGTAAACGTTCGATTTAATGTTGTTTCCAAAATGAAAATTTATAAATAAAATATATGTTTTAGAAGTCAAATATATTTGAAAAAATCAATAAAAAAGGTGCGTTGAAGCACCTTTTTTATTGATTAAATGTAATATTTGTAAAAGGGTATTATTCTTGGTTATCTTCTGGTTGTTGATTATTAATTTCAGAAGTAGGCTCATCACTAACAACTTCAAATTCAAACTCAGCATATATATCTCTGTAGATATGGGTTTTTGCTTTGTAAGTACCAATTTGTTTAATATGTTCATCTGGAATAGAAATGGTTTTGCGATCTACCTCGAAATTATATTGATCTAGAATAGCATCTGCTATCATTGAGGTAGTTACACTACCATAAATTCTACCAGTATTTTGAGCTACTTTGGTTTTTACAATTAATTTTACTTGATTTAATTTTTCAGCGAGAGCTTTAGCATCTGCTAAAGTTTTTTCTTCTTTAGCACTTCTCTGCTTTTTAATTTCTTGATACATTTTTTTATTTGATGTAGTAGCTGGTATAGCATATCCTTTAGGGATCAAAAAATTGCGAGCATACCCAGCCTTTACTTTTACTGTATCATATTTATAACCCACTTTTGGGACATCTTGTTTTAAAATTACTTCTACTAATGCCATGATTTTCTAATTTTTATTATTTTAATAAATCAGTAGTGAAAGGTAATAGAGCTAAATGTCTTGCTCTTTTAATAGCTTTAGCTACTTTTCTTTGATATTTAGCGGAGGTGCCAGTTAGTCTACGTGGCAAAATCTTACCTTGTTCATTAACAAATTTTATTAAGAAATCTGGATCTTTGTAATCCACATATTTAATTCTAGCTTTGCGAAAACGACAATATTTTTTTATTCTTGTCTCTATATTAATTGGAGTTAAAAATTTAATTCCTGGATCTATAGCCATAATGTTAATATCTTTTAAAATTTATAATTCAATTTTATTTTTTTCTTTGCTTTTGTTTTCAGCTTGTTGTTTTTTGCGTTTTTCATTCCACTCTACGCCATATTTGTCTAGTTTAACAGTTAAATAACGCAAAACACGTTCGTCACGCTTAAAATTAAGCTCTAATAATGATACTAGTTCTTTATTATCACTTTCATACTGTAATAAATAGTAAAAACCAGTAGTTTTTTTCTGTATAGGATAAGCTAATTTTCGCAATCCCCAGAATTCTTCATAAATATTTTGAGCACCATTTTGCTCTAATAATTCTTTGTACTTTTTTACCGTTTCCTTTGCCTGCTCTTCAGACAAAACGGGAGTTAAAATGAAAACGGTTTCATAATTATTCACCATAAATCTTTTTTTAAAATTTTAGTTTGCAAAATTAATAATTTTTTTTAATTCACCCAAAATTAATATTAAAAATTTTATTTGAAAATAGTATGAACAAATATTAATATAATTTAAGTTACATTCTAATTACTTGCAATTAGTGATAGACAACATATAATAAATGTCATTAAATTATTATATTTTTACATAACATTGTATCTTTGCATTAGATAAAAATTTAAAATTATGCAAAAAACAAAGAAAATAGATGATAAGGTAATACCTATCAGTAAAGATGTATGCTGGATAGGTGTTTTAGATTATGATATTGTAACTTTTGATGTAGTGATGGAGACACAATATGGCACTACATATAATTCATATTTCATAGATGCTGAGATGCCTACCATCATTGAAACAACAAAAGAAACTTTTTGGGAAACATATTTGAATAAAATCAAACAAGTCATTGACCCAGAAAAAATTAAATACATTGTACTAGATCATACTGAACCTGATCATAGTGGAAATTTAATGAATCTTCTCAAATTAGCTCCAAATGCAACTGTTGTAGGTAGTGCTAGTGCTATAAGAAATCTTAAAGATTTGTTTAATAGAGATTTTCCTAATATTATCGTCAAGGGAGGAGATACCTTAGACTTAGGAAATAAAACATTAGAATTTATATCTGCTCCAAATCTGCATTGGCCAGATACTATCTATACATATTTAAAAGAAGATAAGTTCTTATTTACTTGTGATAGCTTTGGATGTCATTATGCGGATGAAAGGATGATAGACAATGAGGTGGGGAATTTCGACGATGCATTCAAATATTATTTTGATGTGATCTTAAAACCATTTAGTAAATTTATGCTACAAGCCTTAGATAGAATAAAAAATTTAGAAATTAATGCAATACTTACAGGACATGGGCCATTGCTATTAAATAATTGGAAAAGATATGTAGATTGGTCTCAAGAACTATCACAAGAATTTTTAGCTAATAAAAAATATCAAGATATTTTTGTAGCTTATGTATCAGCATATGGTAAGACTGGCATATTAGCAGAAGCAATAGCTGAAGGTGCTAGAGAAGAAGGGTTAGAGGTCGTCATTAAGGATATAGAACATTTAAATTTAGGAGATTTAGATGAATATCTGACAAGAGCTAAAGGTATAGCTATTGGCTCACCAGTGATAAATCAAAATATACTTTTACCAATTTATAAATTATTCGGAGCTATTAATCCTATTAGAGATAGAGGTAAATTTGTTTTGCCCTTTGGATCTTTTGGCTGGAGTGGAGAAAATCAAAAATTAATTCCTAACATTGCTGCAGGACTGAAATTAAATGTTTTAGATGATGCAATATTTACCAAATTTACACCTAGTGAACAAGATATTAAAAAAGCTAAAGAATTAGGTAAAAAATTAGCACAACTTGTTAAAGAAAATACTGTAGATGAATGAAACGCTTATTTATAGCCATACCTTTAAATTTGAATAACCTTGCTAAACAATCTATATTAGAAATACAAACTCAATTATCACAAAATAGTATAAAATGGGTATCATTTGATAATTTACATCTTACTTTGCAATTCATAGGAGATACAAATGAAAATGACATTGTGTCAATTATAAAAATATTAGATAATTTACAAGAATATTTTAATAAATTTGAAGTACAGTTATCAGGATTGTATACTTTTGGTAATAGAGATAATCCTAATGTATTATGGACTAAGTGGATAGATAATAATCAGTCCAAAAATTTAGCAAAATTATTAAATGAACAAATATCATTAATAAATAATGTGAAATCTGATGACAAATTTATTCCACATTTAACATTAGGACGAATAAAAAGGATTTCTGATTTAAGTAATTTTAATGAAATAATTTCTAATAATGCTAATTTATCACTAGGAAGATACACTATTGACGAAATTATACTTTTTGAGAGTAAATTAAAACCAACTGGACCAGAATATCTTACCTTGCACAAAATCAAAGCTTATAAATAAATAGGTTAAATATTTTTTAATAAGAACATAAAATTTTAAAAATGCAATGATAAAAACATATGAAATCAAACTCTCACCATATAAAAGAGGGTTCCATTTAATTACAAATAAAATATTAGAAGTAGTAGAACCCTTACCAGATACGGGTTTACTAAACATATTTCTACGTCACACCTCAGCAGCAATAACAATAAATGAAAATTACGATCCTGATGTCAGACGAGATATGGAGGCAATAAGCAATGAATTAGTACCAGAAGATTTGCCATTTATTACACATGATTTCGAAGGTTTAGATGATATGCCTGCACATTTCAAAAGTTCTATGTTTGGAGTATCATTAACAATACCAATAATAAGAGGGAAACTAGCATTAGGCATATGGCAAGGGATCTATTTATGCGAGTTCAGGACTAAGGCT
>JAGPGB010000138.1 GCA_018056215.1 Bacteroidales bacterium
ATTGCAATTTCAATTATGACATTAGTCATTTATTTATTTTACTTATTTTAATTTAATTAATTTTGCAAAACAAAAATAGATTTATGCAGGATGAAAATTTAGACTGGATAAAAGAACAAGAATATGAGTATGGATTTGAGACATCTATAGAAGCAGATGTTTTTCCTAAAGGTATCAATGAAGAAATTATTAGGAAAATAAGTGCTATAAAAGGTGAGCCAGAGTTTATGCTAGAGTTTAGACTCAAAGCTTTTGATAATTGGAAAAATATGGTACCACCTACATGGGGTCATCTCACATTCGCTCCTATTGATTTCCAAGATATTAGCTATTATGCAGCTCCTAAGCAATTAAAAACTAATAATAATGAAATAGATCCAGAACTTTTAGAAACTTTCGAAAAATTAGGTATCCCATTAGAAGAACGAAATGCTCTTGCTGGCGTAGCAGTAGATGCTATCTTTGATAGTGTATCAGTGAAAACAACTTTTAGAGAAGAGTTAGATAAATTGGGCATTATATTTTGTCCTATCAGCGAGGCTATAAAAAATCATCCTGATTTAATACAAAAATATTTAGGCTTGGTAGTGCCTCCCAATGATAATTTTTATGCAGCATTGAATTCTGCAGTTTTTAGCGATGGTTCTTTTGTTTACATTCCTAAAGGTGTTAGATGCCCAGTAGAGATAAGTTCATATTTTCGTATTAATACTAAAAATATCGGACAATTTGAACGGACATTGATTATAGCAGACGAAGGTAGCTATGTCAGCTATTTAGAAGGTTGCACTGCTCCTATGCGTGACGAAAATCAACTGCATGCTGCTGTAGTAGAATTAATAGTTTTAGACAATGCAGAAATCAAATATAGCACTGTACAGAATTGGTATCCTGGAGATAAAGAAGGCAAAGGTGGTATATATAATTTAGTTACTAAACGTGGATTATGTAAGGGTAAGAATAGCAAAATTTCCTGGACACAAGTGGAAACTGGCTCTGCTATTACTTGGAAATATCCTAGTTGTATATTATCAGGAGATAATTCTACCGGTGAATTCTATAGCGTAGCAGTAACAAATAATTACCAACAGGCTGATACTGGTACAAAAATGATACATATTGGCAAAAATACTCATAGCACTATCATATCAAAAGGCATCTCTGCTGGTAATAGTCAAAATAGCTATAGAGGTTTAGTAAAAATCACAAAAAATGCTATTAATTCTAGAAATTATACACAATGTGATTCTTTGCTTTTAACAGATCACTGTGGTGCTCATACATGGCCATATATTGATGTGGCTAATGATGACTCTATAGTAGAGCACGAAGCTACTACTTCTAAAATATCTGATGAACAATTATTCTATTGCAATCAACGTGGTATCAGCACAGAAGAGGCCATTAGATTAATTGTTAATGGTTATACTCGAGAGGTAATAAGTAAGCTACCAATGGAGTTTGCCGTAGAAGCTCAGAAATTACTATCCTTGAGTTTAGATAATAGTATTGGTTAGAAAAAAAATTAAAAATATAAACATGGCATTATTAGAAATAAAAAATTTAAATGTTTTCGTAGAAGACAAACATATATTAAAAAATTTCACTCTCACAGTAAATAATGGTGAGGTTCATGCTATTATGGGGCCTAATGGTACTGGCAAAAGCACATTAGCACATGTGATAGCGGGTAAACCTGGCTATAAAGTAGAAGGTGAAATATTATTTAATGGAAAAAATTTGTTAGAAATGCCCGTAGAGGATAGAGCTAGAGAAGGCATTTTCCTTAGCATGCAATATCCAATAGAGATTCCTGGTGTGCCTATGCTTACCTTTCTACGCACAGCTGTCAATGAGATTAGAATGTCTAAAGGATTAGAATCTCTCTCTCCAGCAGAATTTATGAAATTCATAGAAAGTAAAAAGTCAATAATAGAAATTCCTACAGATTTATTAAAAAGAGCTGTGAATGTAGGCTTCTCTGGTGGTGAGAAAAAAAGAAATGAAATTTTTCAAATGGCTATATTAGATCCTATACTTGCTATATTAGATGAGACAGACTCCGGATTAGATATAGATGCTATGAAAATAGTTGCTAACGGTGTAAATAATATGCGCACAGCAGAAAGATCTTTTATAGTAATAACACATTATTATCGTTTATTAGAATATATAGAACCCGATGTTGTCCATATAATGATTAATGGACAAATAGTGAAAACTGGCGATAAACATTTAGCTGTAGAAGTAGAAGAAACTGGATATGATATTTATCGATAAAATTATTTATTATGAAAAATGAACTATTAGAACAAATAAAAGAAATAGCTCCAAAACTTTTGAACTTAGAAGAACTATGGACACAAAGAAATCAACACTATCATACTTTTCTTAGTTTAGGTTTCCCAAATAATAAAATCGAACAATGGCGACAAACCCCTATCGATGAAGTAATGAATAAAGATTTTCATTATGTTATCAACAATTCACCTATTCAAATAGAAAAAATACAAAAATATTTGACCTGTACTATTGAAAATTTTGAAAAATATCTGTTTTTAATACATAATGGCTCATACATATATACAGATCAACCCATTTATCATGACGAAGATACTGGTTTGCTAGCAGGTAGTCTGAGACATGCTTTTGTATTATTTCCAGAAATTTTTAATAAATATTTTGATACTATTGCAGATCCTACTTATAATGGTTTTGTAGCTCTCAATATGTCATTAGCTTCTAGCGGTTTTTTTATGTATATTCCTGCTGGGATGAAAGTAAATATTCCTATTCAATTGATTAATTATTCTGATGGTGATGATAATCCATTTGTGCAATCTAGGAATATTATTATTATAGATGATGATGCTGAAGTAACTTTTTTGCAATGTGATGATACGTATCAAGCAAATGATAATAGCTTTTCTAATATTTTAACAGAATTCTATCTGGGTAAAAATGCAAAATTATATCATTATAAATTACAAAATAAAAGTAATAATTCTTCATTAATAAATACAATGTTTTTTAAATTAAAAGGATCTTCTTTTATGCATTCGTTGACACTAACTTATAATGGAGGTTTTATTAGAAATGAAAGTATTATAGATATGGATGAGCCTGGAGCAGAAGCTAAAATGTATGGATTAGGATTAATAGATCGTACACAAATCATAGAAAATTTAGGATTTATACATCATAATGCTGAAAATTGTAATTCTTATCAGGCTTTTAAAAATATAATTGATGAGAAAGGAAGAGGCCTATTCAATGGTCATATCACTGTTATGCCAGGAGCACAAAAAACTAATGCTTATCAAATAGCACGTAATATCCTTCTAACGGCGGATGCAAGGGTTTTTGTAAAACCATTCCTAGAAATTTACGCTGATGATGTGAAATGTAGCCATGGATCTAGTATAGGCAAACTAGATGATGATGCTCTTTTTTATTTAATGCAACGTGGTATATGCGAGAGAAATGCAAAATTGCTCTTAATGTATGCTTTCACTAATGATATCATAGAGGAAATACATATCGAAGATCTAAAAAGACAAACCATCGGTATGATAAATCGTAGACTAAATGGTGAATTAACATCATGCGATCAATGTGTACTTGGATGCACAAAATTCGAAATCCCAGAGATAGATTTTGATAAAATGAATTAATTTCATTTTACTCATATATTGTTGTTTTTTTAACTTTTTCTGTTGATAAAGTTAAAGAAAGAAATTTTATGCTATAAATCTAGTCAATTTCTAGTAATTTATTTCGAAGCTAATAATAATATGTTTCGTTATTTTGAATGATGTCAAGTTGTAATAAGCTTTTCGAATAATAATATTTAAATAAGGTTTTATCAAAGTGTGGTATGGGTTAATGAAACATAAAATATGTTAGACTTATTACTTTATGTTATATAAAAATATTTTATTATTTTTGTCAAAATTTTTTATTATGGAAAGATTATTAAAAAATTCAAAAGAATTCCTGTCTCTACCTAAAGACCACAAACGTGATTTTCTCGATCAGCTTTATCAATTTCTAATAGACGACCATGCTACAGT
>JAGPGB010000139.1 GCA_018056215.1 Bacteroidales bacterium
GTAAAAAAAATATGAAAAAAAACAACTATAAAAACAATGAAAAATATTACAAATTCTGAAATTTCTATTCCTAATATTTTCTTTTTGTCTGAGTTCAAATTATGAAAATTATTTATTTAATGTACTTATTTTAGTTGAAATAGTATTTATTATTAATTGTTTTATTTGATTTGTATAAATCGATTATCCATCCAAATTTAAAGCCATAAATCATGTCGAAATGTGTTCCTTTGTCAGGACCATGAATGGGAAATAAATAATCTCGTCTAGATTGTGTGAATGCAAATAAACAATCAAACCCTGCAGTGAATTTTATAATTTTTTGATTAGCATGAAATACATATCCTAAGTATAGATAACCAGCAGGTCCATTTCTCAAATAATCATATCCTTTAGCATAATCACCTAAAATCTGTGGGGCTACATTTTCTCGATTTTCAATTCTAATTTTATGTTGCAAAAAACCACCACCACCCATCAGTTGAATGCCTGAATAATATTTCGTAGGTAGTTGAAATTGATAACCAGCTTTTGCAATGATAGAAAAACCACGTTCATAGCAAAAAACCTCTGCATACATTCCATTCTGATCTATGATAAATCCATCTGAGGTAGATATATCCTTAAAAATAGAATCTTCTATTTTAATATTATTGCCAAAAAGATAATTGTAATCTAAAGCAAATAATACATTTTTAGAAGTTTTATATGATAGTTCTGCACCTACACCATTATTATTACCATATCTGTCTTTCATATCTAATGCTGGAAAATCAAAACTGTAATGTGCTATCAATGAAAGTGTTTTAGTAGAATCTACTAATTTCTGCCCAAAAGAAAAATAAGTGATTGATAAAAATATTAAGATAAATACAATTTTTTTCATTTATTGAAGTATTTATAAGGCACTAGATAATTCTTTACATAATCGCTAATACCATTTTCTAATGAATAAAACGAATAATTGTAGCCAATATTGTGTAATTTAGTCATGTTAGCCTCAGTAAAGTATTGATACTTGTCCCTAATGTCTTTTGGCATATCAATAAATTCAATATTTTCATTAATATTCATGGCAGAAAAAATGGATTTTGCTAAATCAATAAATGAACGTGCTGTTCCTGTTCCTAGATTATATATAGAATTTTCTGGACGATGTTCTAAAAACCAAAATAATACTTTGATAACGTCTTTAACATATACAAAATCTCTTTTTTGTTCCCCGTCTTTGTAGTCTGGTCGATGAGATTTGAAAAGTTTTATCTTACCTTCATCTTTTATTTGATTATATCCATGAAAAACTACTGAAGCCATTCTCTTTTTATGATATTCATTGGGACCATAAACATTAAAAAATTTAAAACCTGCCCAATGTTTAGGTTTATTAATCTGTTTTATTGCCCATTTATCAAATTCATTTTTACTAAGTCCATATGGATTTAATGGTTGTAATTTATCTATTATTTCTAAATCATCATTATAACCTAAAGCACCATCACCATATGTAGCTGCTGATGATGCATAATACAAATCTATACCATAGTTAGTGCAAATATTCCAAATATTTTTAGAATAATTCAAATTAAGTTTTTCGAAAACGCTATAATCAAATTCTGTAGTATCTGTTCGTGCACCCAGATGAATCACAGTATCTATATCATTATGATGTTTGTCTAACCAATCAATAAATTGGTCGCGTTCAATTCTGTCGTATGGCAATGTATTATAATTAGGTAATTTCTCTAATTTAGTAAAATCGTCAACGATGATAATATTATCTAAATTATTAATATTTAAATAATTAGCTAATACACTACCTATAAAACCTGCTGCACCAGTAACTACAATAAATTTAGACATGAGAAATATAATTTTTAAAAATTAAAATAAAATTAGTAAAAATAGCCTAAAAATAAAAAAATTTTTTATCCTTTGTAAGTGTTAATAGTTACCTCACCTTTCAGGTAAGATGTGCCATATGATGCCAAAGCAGACATTTCATCTTCGCCAGGATAAACAAAAATAGGAGCTATGAAAGAAACTTGTTCTTTAATCCAATCAACAAAAATTTTATCATAAGCAATACCACCAGTTAAAAGTATAGCATCCACATTGCCTTTTAATACTGCAGCACAAGCACCGATCTCTTTGGCTACTTGATATGCCATCGCATGATAAATAAGAGTAGCATATTGGTCACCTTCGATAACCTTTTTTTCAACTAATTGAGCATCATTGGTATTCAGATAAGATACTAAACCACCTTTACCAGTGATCATTTTTTTAATTTCTTCTTTTGAATATTTACCACTAAAACAAACATCAACCAACTGACCAGCTGTTAGGGTACCACTACGTTCTGGAGAGAATGGACCTTCGCCATTGAGAGCATCATTTACATCTATTACTTTACCTTTGCAATGAGCACCTATACTAATGCCACCACCCAAATGTACTACTATTAAATTTAAATCTTCATAATTTTTACCTTGTGCTTTAGCGTGAGCTTTTGCAATTGCTTTTTGATTGAGGGCATGGAAAATGCTAATACGTTTAAAAAGTGAATGCCCTGCTATGCGAGCTATATCTTGCAATTCATCTACTACTACTGGATCGGCAATAAATGCTTTGGAGCCTGGAATAGTTTTAGCAATGTCATTAGCTATCAAAGCGCCTAGATTGCTAGCGTGTTCTCCATTTATACTTTTACTTAAATGTTCTATCATCAACTCATTAACTTCATACATTCCTGATGGAATAGGATTTAATAAGCCACCTCTTCCCATGATTACTTTGATTTGATTTAGATCAAAATTATTTTGTTTGAGTTCATTAATGATAATTTCTTTTCTAAAAGAAAATTGGTCAGTTATTTTGGAAAATGGAGCTAGCTCTTCAGCAGAATGTTTAATATTATTTTGATAAAGTTTATTTCCTTCCTCATCGAAGATGGCAATTTTAGTAGAAGTAGAGCCAGGATTGATGACTAAAATCAATGATTTATTCATAATTAAATTATTTTTCTGCCATTAGACAAGCTAAAGCAATAGAATAAGTTTTTGTCAAACTGCTATCACCGCGAGATGTTAATATAGCAGGAGCATTTGCTCCCATAACATTAGCAGCTAATTCTCCCTTTGCTATTTTTGTGCAAGTCTTAAAAAATGTATTAGCAGCCTCTATGCATGGGAATAATAAACAATCAGCATCCCCTGCTACTGGGCTTTCTAATTTTTTAATTTGAGCACTTTCCATATCTATAGCTACATCTAGTGCCATTGGACCATCAATGAATGCTCCTTTTATTTGTCCACGTTCAGCCATCTTGCTTAATAAAGCAGCTTCTGCACTTGATGGAATTGTAGGTAATACTTGTTCAGAGGGTGCTATAGCAGCTATTTTAGGTTGTTCTATACCTAACTTATGAGCAACTTTTATCAAGTAATTTGTCATTGCTATTTTTTGATCTAGAGTAGGAGCAGGTATAATAGCGACATCACTCACAAGAAGTAATTTATGATATGTAGGTACTTCTATTATGGTTACGTGACTTAGCACACCCTTTGGAGGCATAATACCACATTCTTTATTTAATATTGCTTTAGCATATTTATCTGAGGTTACAGTTCCTTTCATTAAAACATCTGCTTCTCCATTTCTTATTAGTTCTACAGCTTTGTAAGAAGCTTTCATATCATTAGATTCATTAATAATTTCATATTTAGAAATATCTATACCTTCTTTATCTGCCAAGTCTTTAATACATTTTTCATCACCTACTAAAATAGGAATAACAAAACCTAATTTATATGCATTATTTACTGCTTCTAATGTATGAGAGTCAGCTGCATATGCTACTGCTAATCTCTTTGGCTTTTGATTTTGTACTGTTTTTACGATGTCTTCTAATTTTTGAATTGTCATAATCTTTTTTTGCAAAAATAGATAATTTTTTGTAAAAAATATCTATTTAATAAGCAATATGTTTAAAATTTTTAATATTTAAAATTTGGTAAAAACTAAAGGAATATTAATAATTGTAAATAAATAAATGTAT
>JAGPGB010000140.1 GCA_018056215.1 Bacteroidales bacterium
TAATCTCAGTATAGCTTTCAACGATTCTACCTCGTTCTACAAATACTTGTTTGGCAATATTATTCTCAATTTTGAAGATATAAAATTTATTAGTGCCTTGTAATTTTAAAACAGCGATTGATGGGACAGCTAAAGCCTCGACTGTACCCATGTCTAAGGTTACTCTAGCAAACATACCTGGACGTAGTATTTCGCTTGGGTTATCAATTTTTATTTCTACTCTATATGTCCTACTAGCTGGATCAATAGTAGGAAATACTTTAGATACTTTACCTTTAAAAGTTTTATCACCTATTGCATCTACTTTTATATCTACCGGAGTGTTTATCTTTACAATGCTATAATATCTTTCAGGTACATCTACATAAGCTTTTAAAATATTTAATTGTTGCAAAGTGATTATTGCTGCTTTACCAGTTCTAGACGTTGGAGTGCCAGAGAATAATTCACCTTCTTCGAAATATTTATCCGTAACTACACCATTAAAAGGAGCTTTCAAAAAGACATTTTTTTCTAAAAATTCTACATTATTTTTTGCAACATCATATTGTGTTTTTATTTGATCATACTGTTGTCTAGAGATAGCACCTACTTTCACCAATGAGTCCATTCTTTTATAATCTACTTGTAATTGTGCATATTGTAATCTAGCTTGATTATATTGAGTGGGATCCATCTGCACGACGAGTTGTCCTGTTTTCACATGATCACCTACATCTACAGTGATGCTCATTATTCTTCCTGGTGATGCTGGGGCTAAATCCACTTTATCCCATGCTTCTAAATTAGCAGTATATTCTAGGACATTACTAAGCGTATGCTTTTGTAATGGTTGTACTTCTACAACAAGATCTTTCTCAGTTTGTTGTTCTTTGTTTTTTTTATTTTGACCACAACTTGTGATGAGCATAACTCCTAGTCCCATCGTGGCTAATAACATGAATTTCGTAGCTTTCATATTGATTTATTATTTTTGATTATTGTAAATTTTTTCTAATTGATATTTAGCTTGTAAAAGCTCTAAAATAGCTGCTAGATAATTGTTTTGTGCTGATAAATAGTTAGAATTAGCTTGGGTGAGATCTAGGCTAGATGAAACTCCCTGCAAATATCTATTCTCTATATTATCGTATATACGCTTCGATAATTCTATATTTTTCTTTTGTGCAATATAATTATCATAAGCATTAGATAATGTATATTTTTGCTGATTTTCTTGCATTTTTAATTGTTCAGTAACCATATCTAAATTGACTTGTGCTTTTTGATATTGTAGTCTTGCTTTGCTGATCTGAGCTCCATTCTGCCCACCAGCTAAAATAGGAATTGAAAGAGATAAGCCAAATATTGACGTGGGGAACCACTTTAGCTCATTCATATCATTACCTTGTCCTGCTTTCGAATAAGTATAAACTGCAGCTATCGTAGGTAAAGCGTCAGCTTTTTCTTTTTTCAAATTCAGAAAAGCAATTTCTTTTTGTTTTTCAATAAGTTGATAATCTATATTCTGATAAACATCAAAAGAAGTATTTAATAAAGCTTGCACTTCAGCTTCATTTATCATCTCTGATAGTGGGGTTGTTAATTGAAAAACTACATTAGTATCCAACCCTAATTGAAATCTCAGCATACTATATGAAAGATCAATATTTCTTTGTAGATTTCTTTTAGCATTCTCTAAAGATAGAATAGTCAACTCTATTTGGTCTACATCAGTGGATTGAGCTACACCCACCTCATACATAGCTTTAGTCTGTTCTTTTACTTTTGCCAGATTATTAATATTACTATCAATAATGTTTATATTTTCACTTAATATTAGCGCACTTGCATAAACAGTATTTACGGAAGCTATAACATCTTGTTCAGTTTTTTGATAGTTTTTTTCCATCATATCTTTGCTAATATTAGATAGTTGAATACCAACGATAAGAGGTGCACTAAATATCACCTGTTGAGCTTGTACAGCCCAGCTCATCTGATATTCCATACCGAATTGCACAGGTATATATTCTCCTGGTCTGCCTAGCATAACTCCTGGCAAAAGAACAGTAGCCAGTTCTAAATTATCAGACCAATTTACACTACCAGTAGCTTTAGGTAAATAATTAGAAATCGTTTCCCATCTGCTACGTTTAGCAATGATTGTGTCCATCGAGGCAGTTTGCATACTTTTGTTTTGCTGCAAAGCGATATTTCTAGCCTGTTCTATAGATAATTGCATAGGAGCATTTTGTCCTATCAAAGGATCTATAACTACTAATAGGCTAAAAATAAATAAAGCTAATTTTCTTTTTTTACTCATTTTCATATTTGTTCTTTGTTATTTTTTCTTTCAAATATTCTCTACCTTTATCACTTAGCAATGCATTAAGATGAAAAAGGTATAATTCTCTTAAAATTTCTTGATTAGAATATTTATTTTCAAAAATTGTTTGCATATTTTCTTTAGAGAACTGCGTTACCCACCCTAAATAAAAATAGCTGATAATTTCTTCGTTAATATCAGATCTATAAAGTCCTTCTCGCTTGCCTCTGACGATGTTTTGCATAATATTTTTTCGTATATGCCTATAACGAAAATCATCCAGCTTTATTGCTAAATGAGGGTAATATTTGTTTAGCTCTAACATAAAAATAGGATTAATATTTTGAGTGATATGAGCTAAATTATCCATGACATATAATATAGCATCTATAGCTGTAGGAAAATCTTTAGGCTTTTTAAAATTATTTTCACATTCATTATCATTGGCAATTTTTAGAATATAATCAATTATTTCAGATAATAATTCATCTTTACTATCAGCCCAAGTATATAATGTTTTTTTAGAAATCCCAATTTCTCTAGCAATATAATCCATAGTAATATTACGAATGCCATATTTGGTAAACATTTGAGCTATCTTAGGAATATATTCAGCTGGTATTGACATTTAAAAAATTTTTGCAAAATTAAAAAAACAATTATACATAAAAAACTTTTTTAGTAAAAATAGTTTCCTTAGTGTATTAATCAATAAAAAAAACAAATAAAAAAATATAATATATAGACTTAATAAAAAGTAATTTAGATAAAAAAAGGGGTTAAATATAATTTAACCCCTATAATTTAAAAATATAGTATAATTAAAATAATACCTTAACACCAAATTGATGAGTACCAGAGAAAGGATCAGATAATCTATAAGCATATTCGAATGCCAAAAAAGAAGACTTATCCTTATTTAAAGGAGCTTGCAGAGTAGCACCGAAAGCAGGTCCCGTATAAGCAGTAGCTCTATCATCAGTACTTGTTATACCTTTTTCGTAGCAGTATGAGCTTCTCACCATAAAAATATCTTTATAATTATATTCTAATCCTAAAGAAAATTGATCACGTGAGAAAGCATTAGATATGAAAGCACCACCTAACGATAGTACATGATTTTCTACATTTTCTTGTAGATGGAAAATATAACCAGCACTAATTAAAAGTTGAGTAGGTAATTCGAAATTTTCTGATCTATGTTCCACTGTCATAGTAACGTCATTACCATAAACATTACCTCTAAAAGATAAACCGTCACCAGTGAAACGCAAAGCAGGTCCTATATTTCTAAGAGCTATACCAAGTCTTAGATTTTCATTTGATGAAGGTATATACTGAATACCAGCATCTATAGCTATACTAGTAGCACCTAAATCTGCGATAGCTTCATTAATAATTTTAACGCTAGCACCTACATGAATGGAGCTAGAAAAAGAATGAGCAAAACTAGCAGTAATATTCAAAAAATTAGGAGTATAATATCCAATACCACCTTCAGGTTTATCAGGAGTAGTAATCATTATGTCTCCGAAGCTCATAGTCATTAGTCCAAGAGCTATCACGCTATTTTTTTGTTTACCAATTTTAGTACTTAAACCAAAGGAATTAATAGTTACACCAGAGCCTTTTAGCCATTGTGTGTTAGCAAAACCAACATCAATTTTATTTGTAAAAGCTGCACCAGCAGGATTTAAATAAATAGCTTCGAAACCAGTAACTTGGCTCATATTAGC
>JAGPGB010000141.1 GCA_018056215.1 Bacteroidales bacterium
TTTTTACTAAATATTCCATTTTTTATTTCAAAAATTCTATTTAAGTTTGCAAAAAGAAATTTTAAAGGTTATGGCTAAAGAAAAGCTTTTTAATGAGTTTCCTCCTATTTCTGCGAAACAATGGGAAGATACTATAAAAGAAAGTCTCAAAGGGGCAGATTTTTCTAAACTTTTTTGGAAAACAGATGAAGGCATTGAGGTGAAACCTTTTTATACTAAAATAGACTTAGAAGGGCTTATTGATCTTACATATTACCCGAATGTTTATCCCTATTTAAGAGGTTATAATGATAAAAAACTTAAATGGAATGTAATTCAAAATATTGATGAGACTGACTTAAAAATTGCTAATGAAATAGCTAGTAAATCTATTGTTAACGGAGCTGATGCTATTGAATTTGATATACCCAATATTGATAAAATTGATGATTTAGACGTTTTATTAAAAAACATAAATTTAGCTAATCACAGCATTCATTTTAGATCTTCTTACTCATATTCCATATTAGCTCAGGTAATTAAAGAATGGGCTCAAAAGAATAATTTTGATTTAAAATTGTTAAAAGGTTCATTTAACTTTGATTTTTTTGCATATTATTTGATAAATGGCAATTATTACAATAGTTTTGATGATAATGTTAATGAATTAATAAGTTTATTTAATTTCATAAATACTTGGAATCCTGATTTTAAAATCATTAATATTAATGGAGATGTGTACCATAATGCTGGTGCTAATGTAGTACAAGAATTAGCTTTTTCTCTTTCTCAACTGGTGAATTATTTAAATATTTTAACTGATAATGGTATCTCTATTGATCAAGCTGTTAAAAGAATTAGAATCACTTTAGGGTTAGGAAGCACTTATTTTATTGAAATAGCAAAATTACGTGCAGCTAGATTGCTAATAGCTAAAATTTTAACTGCTTACGGATTGCCTAATGATCAAGCTAAGGTTATCATTCATAGTAAAACAGGTATTTTTAATAAAACTGCTTATGATGTATACAATAATATGCTACGCAATACAGTAGAAGCTATGGCGGCTATTATTGGAGGTGCAGATGATATAACTATTTTGCCTCATGATATTACACTTCAAAAATCTAATGATTTTAGCAGAAGAATAGCAAGAAATGTTCAACTAATACTTCGTGATGAAGCTCATTTCGATAATGTTATTGATCCAGCAGGTGGTTCTTATTTAATTGAAAATTTAACTAAATCTATGGCTCAGCATGCTTGGAATCTATTCCTTCAAATTGAGGATTTAGGTGGTTTTAGAACTGTTATGGAAAACTCTTGGATTAAAAATGAAATCGAGAAAAGTGCTGATAATAAATTAAATGCTCTTTTAAAAAGAAAATCTAATATTATAGGTATTAACAATTATCCGAACCTTAATGAAACTATTTCACCTAATCTCACAAAGCCTTTAATAAATAAACCTAAAAATGATAATGCTCTTAGAATTTTCAGAGTTGCAGAACCATTTGAAAATTTACGTTATCGTACAGAGCAACATACATTGAATGGTAATAAAAAACCTTTGGTATATTTGCTTCCTTTTGGTGATATAACTATGCGTAATGCTAGGGCTAATTTTTCACGTAATTTCTTTGGTGTGGCTGGTTATGAAATAAAGGATGCAGATGCTTACGATAACGATGAAAATATGCTTAAACAAATTTCTATACATAATCCTGATATCATTGTATTATGTAGTAGTGATATAGAATACGGTTCATTAGGGATTAATATTGCTAAAACTATTAGAAAACATTATCCAGAAAAAATACTAGTAGTCGCTGGTAATCCTACTGAAAGTATTGAAATATTAAAAGAAAATGGAATAAATGATTTCATACATATTAAATCTAATATTTTAGAAACTTTAGAAAATTTTCATAAAATATTAAATATTAAATAATTAAATTTAGTTTGAATTATTAAATCATTAAATATGAAACCTGATTTTAAAAAAATCAAAATTTTTGAAGATAATAAGCCTCAGCAAAAATTAAATGTTGAAGTCACCTATAATAGTGCAGAAGGTATTCCTATTAAAAATTTTTATACTTATGATGATATCGTAGAGTTAGAACATTTAGATTATGCTGCTGGATTACCACCATTTCTCAGAGGTCCTTATGCTACTATGTATGTGCAAAAACCTTGGACTATTAGGCAATATGCTGGTTTTAGTACAGCAGAGGAAAGTAATGCTTTCTATAGGAGAAATTTAGCTGCTGGACAAAAAGGATTAAGTGTAGCTTTCGACTTACCTACTCATCGTGGTTATGATAGCGATAATGAACGTGTAGTAGGTGATGTAGGCAAAGCTGGAGTTGCAATTGATACTGTAGAAGATATGAAAATTCTATTCGATCAAATACCTCTCGCAGATATGTCTGTTAGTATGACTATGAATGGTGCTGTGATTCCTATTATGGCTTTTTATATTGTAACTGCTCTCGAACAAGGTGCTAAACTAGAACAATTGAATGGTACTATCCAAAACGATATCTTGAAAGAATTTATGGTGCGTAATACTTATATTTATCCACCAGAACCATCAATGCGAATAATTGCTGATATTTTCAAATTTACTTCTCAATATATGCCAAAATTCAATAGTATATCGATTAGTGGTTATCATATGCAAGAGGCTGGTGCTACTGCTGTTCAAGAATTGGCATACACTTTAGCTGATGGATTAGAATATTTACGTACTGGATTAAAAGCTGGCATAGAAGTAGATAATTTCGCTCCTAGATTATCATTTTTCTGGGCTGCAGGCATGAATCATTTTATGGAAATTGCTAAAATGAGAGCTGCTAGACTATTATGGGCTAAAATTGTTAAACAATTTAACCCCAAAAATCCCAAGTCAATGGCTCTACGTACTCATACACAAACCTCTGGATGGTCACTTACTGCTCAAGATCCTTTCAATAATGTTGCTAGAACATGCATAGAAGCTATGGCTGCTGCATTAGGCCATACTCAGAGTTTGCATACTAATGCTCTAGATGAAGCTATTGCTCTGCCTACTGATTTTTCAGCTCGCATAGCTAGAAATACTCAACTTTTACTACAAGAAGAAACGCAAATTTGCCGTGTAGTAGATCCTTTAGGTGGTTCTTATTATTTAGAAACCTTAACAGATGAAATCACTCATAAAGCTTGGGAACTTATTCAAGAGGTAGAAGAATTAGGTGGCATGACAAAAGCTATCGTAGCAGGCATACCTAAAATGAGAATTGAAGAAGCTTCAGCTCGTCGTCAAGCACGCATAGATTCTGGCTTAGATATTATTGTAGGTATTAATAAGTATCAACTAGAAAAAGAAGACCCACTACAAATTCTTGAAGTAGATAATACTATTGTTAGAGAAAAACAAATACAACGTATCAATGAAGTCAAAGCTGCTAGAGATAATGAAAAAGTACAACAATGCTTGAATGCTATTACTAAAGCATGCGAAACTGGAGAAGGTAATTTGCTAGAATTAGCTATAGAAGCAGCTAAATATAGAGCTACTTTAGGAGAGATAAGCTATGCAATGGAAAAAGCTTGGGGACGTTATATTCCAGAAATTAAATCAATAACAGGTGTGTATAGTTCAGAAATTAGTCAAAATGAAAGTTTTAGAAAAGCCCAACAATTAGCTAATGATTTTGCTAAATTAGAAGGTCGTAGACCACGTATTTTAGTGGCTAAATTAGGTCAAGATGGTCATGATAGAGGTGCTAAAGTGATAGCTACTGCCTATGCTGATATTGGATTTGATGTAGATATGGGTCCACTATTCCAAACTCCAGAAGAAGCTGCTAAAATGGCTGTAGAAAATGATGTACATATCATTGGTATATCTAGTTTGGCAGGTGCTCATAAAGCATTAGTTCCTCAAGTGATAGAAGAACTTAAAAAATTAGGACGTGAAGATATTATGGTTATCGTAGGCGGTGTAATCCCACCACAGGATTATCAATTTTTATTTGATGCTGGTGTGGCAGCTATATTTGGTCCTGGAACCCC
>JAGPGB010000142.1 GCA_018056215.1 Bacteroidales bacterium
AGAGCTTGCAGTCCACCTTTTTTGAATGGGTTTATAATAAGCATGTGAGTAGCCGAAGGATTGATATCCTGCTCAGTTGCAGGCTTAGCTTTAGCAAAAGCATCCATCTTTTTAAGAGCATTAGCTAAATAAATAGGATTTCTAGCGAGCTTAGCACCTTTCTCATCGGCAGCATATTCTCTAGTACGAGAAATAGCTAATTGAATAATCATAGCTAAAATAGGTGTCAATATAATCATAATTAAAGTAGCTAGCAGATTACCTATGCCACCACCATCTCTATCACCACCAAAAATATTAGCAAAATATGCTAAACGAGCCAACATAGAGATAGCACTAGCAATAACGGCTGCTAAAGAAGAAATGAGAATATCTCTATGAGCAATATGAGCTATTTCATGTCCTATTACACCCTTTATTTCATTCTGATCTAATAAATCGAGCAATCCTTTAGTAACTGCCACAGCACTATGTTTGGGACTACGACCAGTAGCGAAGGCATTTGGCACATTAATGTTAGAAATATATACTTTAGGTTTTGGAATACCAGCTTCTGCTGCTAATTCATCTACTATTCTATGTAATTGTGGAGCCTCTGCTTCACTAACTTCTTTAGCTTTAAACATAGATAATGCTATTTTGTCAGAATAAAAAAATGAAATTCCATTCATCAATAAAGCAATAAAAAATGCCATTATCATACCACTCTCACCACCAATTAAATAACCTACTCCCATAAACAGAGCAAACATCAACCCTAATAAAAATGCCGTTTTAACGTAATTCATAATATATAAAATTTAATTTTTATGCTTTCTTTTGTCAAAATTTATGCCAAAAAATTTATTACAATATATTATAAGCATTAGTATATGCCCTAAATTTTTCAATCAATTCAGCTAGATCAGCAGGTAAATTGCTATCAAAAAATATTTCTTTATTATTTTTAGGATGAATAAATCCAAGCGTTTTAGCATGCAGAGCTTGACGTTGGCAGATTTTAAAAGAATTTAAAATAAATTGCTTAAAATTACCACCGAAATTCATATAAATGATATTATCGCCACCATAATCTTGGTCATTAAAGAGTGGATGACCAATAGCTTTCATATGAGCACGGATTTGATGAGTGCGACCAGTGAAAAGATTACATTCTATGAGAGTAGCGAAGCCATAACGTTCGAGCACTTTATATTTTGTGTGGCTATACTTACCATTATTCTCATTATTACTGAGAGCCATTATCCTTCTATCTTTAGAATCTCGCGATAAATAACCCGTAATTTCTCCTTCATCATTCTCTAAATCTCCCCAAACGATAGCAATATATGTCCTACTGACAGTATGTTCAAAAAATTGTTTAGAAATAAATTGCTGAGCAAATTCATTTTTAGCAATCACTAATAATCCAGTTGTATTCTTATCGATTCTATGCAATAAAAGTGGAAATTGATCAATATTAAGAACATTCTGGAAATAGTAAAGAAGACCATTAAGCAAAGTACCAGTATAATTATTATAACCTGGATGCACGACTATACCTGCTGGTTTATTAATAATTATTACATCCTCATCCTCATAAACAACATTTAAATCCATAGGCTCAGGAAAAACTTCACTAGGAGCGGGTGGATTAGGAAGCATAACACGAATTACATCGCCAGGCTTCACTTTGTAATTAGATTTTCTGGGAATATCATTCACTAAAATACAACCTGCATCAGCTGCACTTTGTATTTTTGTTCTACTAATACTTTCGATTTTTTGAGTTAGAAACTTATCTATGCGCATTAGAGATTGCCCAGGATCAACCTCTATTTTATAATGTTCATAAAATTCATCATTAACTTCTATAATTTCATTATCTTCATCCATAATTTGCTAAAAATCATTAAAAAAATAAAAATATTATCTATTAGTAAGATTATATTTTTCTAAGCCTTCTTGTAACCACTCTAAAAATTCATTTGGATTTTTATTATAACCATACAACTCATTTAATATTCTCCCATTATGATCTATAATAACGTACATCGGTTGAGATTGCCTTTTAACTAAAGAAAATTCTAAGAAGCTCCATTTATCACCTACAGTACGCAGTTTGGTTTTTATATTTCCATCTTCAATAGTTATGCTCTGTTCAGGAGAAAGTAATGTTTTGTCGTCAACATAAAGAGATACCAAGACAAAATTGTTTTCAAGGAAATCTTTAACCTTAGGATCTGTCCAAACACTAGCTTCCATTTCTCTACAATTAACGCAACCATAACCGCTAAAATCTATTAATAAAGGTTTATTAACATTGCGAGCAAACTCAATAGCAGGAATCAAATCTTTATAATCAGCTTTCACATGTTGCTCATTCATATTGAAATCTTGAGTATAAATAGGCGGTAAAAAAGCTGATACACCTTTTAAAGGAGCTCCCCAAAGTCCTGGAATGAGATAAAAAGTAAAAGCGAAAGAAATAAGAGCTAAGAAAAATCTTATCACACTCAAATGTTGTTTTTTTTCTTCCCCTTTGAATCTGATAACGTCAAGGAAATATAAACCCATAATAAAAGCTATAGCCACCCAAATAACTATAAAAATTTCTCTATCTAAAATGCCCCAATGACTAGCTAAATCAGCGACAGATAAAAATTTAAAAGCAAAAAATAACTCAATAAAACCAAGAGTAACTTTTACAGTGTTCATCCATCCACCAGATTTAGGTAAATTAGAAATCATTTGTGGGAATAAAGCAAACAGAGTAAATGGC
This sequence comes from Bacteroidales bacterium, assembly GCA_018056215.1. Classification (GTDB taxonomy): domain Bacteria; phylum Bacteroidota; class Bacteroidia; order Bacteroidales; family DTU049; genus DTU049. The sequence goes on from JAGPGB010000142.1 coordinate 2,762, forward strand.
AAAGCTAAAGCTATAGAAAATCCTAACATACCAATAAATGGCGCTAGGTATCCCTCAGTAATAGCTTCTACAAGTAAAGTTCCTATAATAGGTCCAGTACAACTAAATGAAACGAGTACTAACGTAAAAGCCATAAAAAAGATACTAAATAATCCTGTAGCTTTCTCTGCTCTTTTATCCATAGCATTAACCCAAGAACTAGGTAAAGTCAAATCAAAACCTCCAAAAAATGCAATAGCAAAAACCAACAATAATAAAAAGAAAAATAAATTAAACCATGGATTAGTTGATAAAGCATTTAAAGCATTAGCACCAAAAATCAAGGTTATTAAAAGTCCCAAAGATACATAAATAATGATAATAGAGAGACCATAAATAGTAGCATCTTTGATACCCTTCTTTTTATTTCTTTTAATAAAAAAACTAACAGTAAGCGGTATCATCGGCCATACACATGGAGTAACTAATGCTACTAATCCACCTAAAAGGCCAGCAAGAAAAATGCCCCATAGAGATCTATTAGAATTATTGCTTTGAGATTTTTCGACTAAATATTGCTCATTATAAGCTTGCATAGCTGAATCTAATGGATTTATGCCAAATATTTTTGTATATTTAGAAGTATCAGTACTACTATTTAATTTACTTGAATCTTCGTTTGTAAGTAAATTACTCTGTTCATTAGTGTCAGTATTAGTTATAGAAACATTAGAGAGTTGAGGTGTATATTGAGATCCATCAATAGGTATAGAAAAATCTTTTTTTACCATTACACACATGCCATCATGTAAACAAGCTTGCCCAGAATAATATACTTCGATATTAAATTTTTCTTGTTTCAAAATTTTAATTTTCTGAGTAAAAGTTGCTTTACCTTCAAAAAAAGTTGTTGTCGCACCTAAATCTGGCTCATATTTTGATTTGGGTTTAGGTGATTCAGTAATATTTCCTATTAAAGCATAAGCAGGATTTTCTTCAAAAATAAACTCTCCAGGCAGAGCACCTTTTGTTTTTAATGAATATAAACACCAGCCATTCTCTATGGAAGCATTAAAAATAATATTAGCTTCATCAGAAGAGATTTTTTTAACATCATAACTCCATGTAACAGGTTCCTGCCCAAATATAAAAATAGGGATCAATAAAAAGAAAAAAATCTTTTTTAACATAAAAAATAGTATTTTTAATTATCTTGCAAAAATATAAAAAAACACAATAAATAAATAAAAAACTGATAATAATAATATTATAAAAT
>JAGPGB010000143.1 GCA_018056215.1 Bacteroidales bacterium
TTTATTAATATAATTTTCTAAAACCTATTATTTCTCTTATATCGTTAATAGTTGCACGAGCACTTTTTTGAGCTTTTGCTTTTCCCATGTCTATGACTTCATATAGATATTTTTTATCTTCGAAAATATTATTAATTTTTTCTCTAATTGGTGAGATGACAGCTATCATATCTTGAGCTAATTGATTTTTTAGTTCACTATATTTGATGGTAGCATCATTATATTTATCTTTGAAATATTGAAGGGTCTCAGGAGTAGATACTAAAGACATGATATTAAACAGGTTATTAATTTGTTCGCTAACAGGTTGATTTTTTTCTGTAGGTCCTGCATCTGTAACGGCACGCATAATTTTTTTTCTAATGATTTCATCTGTATCTATCAAAAAAATTGTACTTATAGGATCTTCAGATTTTCCCATTTTGCCTTTACCATCTAGGCTAGGTACTTTAATCAAATTGCCTGAATAATCAAAAGCTACTGGCAATGGGAAATAATCAACATTATAAATACGATTAAAGCGAGCTGCGAAGTTACGTGTCATTTCTAAATGTTGCTCTTGATCTTTGCCTACAGGTACTTTAGCTGCTTTATGTATTAGGATATCGGAGGCCATGAGTGTAGGATAGGTTAATAGTCCAGCATTTACGTTCTCTGGTTGTTTACGAGCTTTTTCTTTGAAAGTAGTTACTCTCATTAGTTCTCCTAGATAGGCATTCATATTTAAAACTAAATAAAGCTCAATGACTTCAGGTACTTCACTTTGTAAATATAATGTTGCTTTTTGAGGATCGAGTCCACAAGCTAATAATTCAGCTAGTAGATGTAAAGACATTTGTTGCAAATCTTTAGGATTAGGATTTGTAGTGAGGCTATGGTAGTCTGCTACGAAAAAATAGCAATAATATTCATTTTGCATTTCTACGAAATTGCGTATAGCACCGAAATAATTGCCAATATGTAAATATCCTGTTGGTCTAATGCCACTAACTACTATATTGTTATTCATAATCAGGTTCTTTTTTTATTATATCTTTTATATTTAATTGTATTATGGTGTTATTTCCTACCCAATCATTTTCTTCTATAGCATATACTATATCTATTGGTTTACCAGCAACAATATGTTCATAATATTCAAGAGCATTATATGCGAAAGCTGGAAAGCCAGGTCCAAATTTATAATTAGGTTGTGACAAAAAAAGTTTTAAATGATTATTAGCGATGATTTTTGTATATCCTCCCGCATCATAAACATTTTTTGAATAGAATATTGGTTGAGGATTTCCTGTGCCGAAAGGTTCGAAATCTTTTAATAAACGTACAAATTTTTTAGTGATATCATTAAAATCTATTTCTGCATCTATTTCTATTTCAGGAATAAGCATATTATCAGTCATGGAATTTTCTGCAATATTTACAAAGCGTTTTATAAAAGCATCTAAATTTTCTTGTTTTAGAGATATTCCAGTAGCATAGGTATGTCCGCCCCAATTTTCTAATAAATCGCTACATTGATCTAAAGCTTCATAAAGATTAAAATTTTTAGTAGATCTGGCGCTACCACTGATGAGTTGATCATCTTCAGACCAGGTAAGGATAATTGTAGGGCGATGATATTGTTCGGTTAACCTTGCTGCTACTATACCGAGAACACCTTTTGGCCAGTTAGGATTGTATAAAATAGTTGCATAATTTGAAATACTATAATGCTCCATCATTTCTAATGCCTCAGTAGTTGCTTTGAAATCGATATTTTTCCTCTCTTCGTTATAATTGTTTATTTGATCTGCTAATTTCTCTGCTTTGGCGATGTCTTTGCATACTAATAAATCTACACTATCTCGGCCATTTTGGATTCTACCTGCTGCATTTACTCTAGGAGCTACTAAAAAGACAATATCAGACAAGGTTATCTGCTTATTAAAAAAATGCTCTCTATGGTAGATATTATCTGGTTGTCTTTTAATGCCAGAAGCTTTTAGTATAGCCTCAAGTCCTGGTATAGGCTTTTCATTAATGTATTTTAGTCCATATTTAGCTAATATTCTATTCTCATCTATCACTGGCACCATATCAGCTGCAATAGACAATGCTAAAAGTTGAATAAGATCTGTATGTTCTGTTATTTGAATATTATAAATTTTTGATAATGCTTGTATTAGTTTAAAACCAACACCACAGCCAGATAATTCTTTAAAAGGATAATCGCAATCTACGCGTTGTGGATTTAATAAAGCTACTGCTCGTGGTAGCTCAGATGATATCTTATGATGATCACAAATGATAATATCTAAATTTTTAGAATTTGCATAATCTACGGTTTCTACATCTTTAGTACCACAATCAGATGCTATCAATAGAGTATAATTATTCTCAACGGCAAAATCTATAGATTGTTTGCTGATACCAGATTTTTCTGAATAACGGTCAGGTATGTAATAGTCTATATTGTCGGTAAATCTTTCTAGAAATAAATATAAATTGGCTACAGATGTGATACCATCTACATCATAATCTCCGTATAATAAAATTTTTTCTTTGCCATTGATAGCTTTTTGAATTCTATCAACAGCTCTATCCATATCTTTCATCAGATACGGATCATATAAATCATCTAAGTGAGGTCTGAGAAAAACCTGCGCTTCTTTAACATTGGTGATGCCACGCTGCACTAAAAGTTGTGCAGCTATTCTGCCTATTGATAATTGCTGATTTAATTCTTTAATTATGTTATCATCACCTCTTGTTTTGAACCTCCATCTTTTAATTTGCATTTTTTCATTTTACTTAATTGCAAATTTAATTTATTTTTTTTAATTCTCCTTATAAATTTTCATCAATTTCGGTTTTTGTATTATTTTTTTTAAAATATGGAAGATAAAAGGCATAAGAAATAGAAAAAACAATTGTTAATAAAATATTGGGTAGCTCATCTGTTAATGTAAGAAATAAAGGATTATTTAGTAATATTCGCAATAAAATCAATCCCCATTGTGCGATGAGATAGATGTAAAAGCCTAAAATCTTACGTTGCCACATCATTAGGACTGCCCACAAAGATAATGCTGATGTTATAATAACTAAAATATCAAAAAAAATATCTGGATAAATTTCTATAAAAGTAAAACCTGGAATTTGTAACCAAAATTCAGATAATTGGGGTGAAATAAAAGTACAAACCACAGATATTATCCTCAATGTAGCTCCTAAACAAGAGCATAAGAATAATAATCTCAAAAAACGTGGTTGTTTCATTTAGTTTATATATCTGTTTTGAAATTGAGAGATACTAAATCTTCTCTTGTGGTAAGCAATATTTGTGTAGTGGAATTAAGAGAGTAAGATCTTTTAAAAGTACGTTTGCTAGTAAATAAACCTATCCCATTATCAATATTTGTAAAAACCGGCCTAGATTGAGATAAGGAAGTACTAGATGAACCATTTAATGCTATATATGTAGCCATATTATCATCACCTACAGTGATTATTAACTCAATCTTGCCAATGATTCTATTTATATTATTATCGATAGTTAGATGATTCTTTAGATTATCAAAAAAGCCCTGATTATAATAAGCAATCGTTAAATTTTCTCCACCTATTAATTTGCTGCTTTTCACTGAGCCTAAATTCCAATCAATGTATTTATAGAGTGTATCCGCTGGATTATTTATATTTACTTCTTTATAATAAAATCTAAATAATAATTCATATAATCTGCCATTTTTAGCTGAGGTCCATTCTATACTACTTTTGCTATTAGTGTGAAAATCTAAATATGGCTGTCCAGAATATGGTTTTGTAATACTTATATTGCCTATTACATCACATGATGATGTTATTAATTTATCATATTTAGGATTATAAATTACTAATTCATATTTATAATTGGGATTTAACCAAGTAGTATCATAATAATCTATACTAAATGGATTAGGAATTGTAAATCTATAAATTGGCATATACCCACT
>JAGPGB010000144.1 GCA_018056215.1 Bacteroidales bacterium
ATCACATGATATGATAATCACTACTGGAGGACTAGGACCTACTCCTGATGATAAAACTATCGAAGCTATTGCAGAATGGTTAAATGTTCCCATCGTGTTAAATGATGAAGTTAAGAAAACAATACAAAATTTTTATGAAAACCAGGAAGTAAAATATACTAAAATGAGAGAACGAATGGCAATGGTACCACAATCTGCTGAATTGTTGCCAAATCCAGTAGGAGCAGCTCCTGGTGTTAAAGTAAAAAAAAATAATGTATTTTTATTTAGCCTACCTGGGGTGCCGCAAGAAGCGCAAACTATTTTTGATCAGTCTGTATTACCATGGATTATTAATAATTATTCTGCATATATATGGCGTGTAGCATATACTTTTAGGAATACTCGAGAGAGTGAAATAGCTGCAGTTATAGAACCAATGATAGAAAAATTTGATACCTTGTCAGCTGCTTACCTTCCTTCTTATGGCTATCTCAGAATAGTTTTCACTGCTAAAAAAGATTATTCACAAAATGTAGATTTTAAAAAATTTATAAGTAGTTTAATATATACTTTTAGAGAATTTTTTGTTTATGATGATATAGATAAACCAGAAGTATATTTACATAAATTACTTGTAAATTCTAAAAAAACCTTGTGTACATTAGAGAGTTGCACTGGTGGTACTGTAGCAAGTAAAATTGTTTCTAATGCAGGTAGTTCTGAATATTATAAAGGGACCTTAGTATGCTATTCTAATGAAATTAAAGAAGAAATGTTAGATGTTCCAGAAGAAATATTAGCAAAAAAAGGTGCTGTAAGTAAAGAAACTGTAAGATATATGGCTGTAAATGGGAAAGAATTATTCGATACAGATTATGCAGTGGCTATAAGTGGTATAGCTGGCCCTACTGGTGGTACGCAAGATAAACCTGTTGGATTAGTACATTTCGCTATAGCTACACCTTCAAAAATTTTTCATTATGAATTTCATTTTCATGGTAATAGAGAAATAGTTATAGAATCAGCTTCTAATACTGCTATTTTACTATTGATTCAGCATATAACACGTTCTAATTTTGAATAATAGATATACAATTACTCGTATTTTAATAATAAAGGAACATTTTTTGCGTAAAATATTTATTATCTAAATTACATTTTACAATAAATTATGAAAAAAGAAAAAAATAAAATACTATTCTTATTGCTTGCTACACTTATTATAATGTTGATAATATATTTCATAATTAATAAACCGGAATATTATTTTCCCAAAAGAGAAAATTATAATGTGTATGGAATAGATTTATCCTATTACCAGGGAGACCAGATTGAGTGGGATACATTACTATATGGCAATGATTTACCTATAGAATTTGTCTTTTTAAAGGCGTCTGAAGGGATAACCTTACAAGATAAGATGTTTGAAGAGTATTCTAAAGAATTGATAAAAAGAAATGTTTGCTTTGGAGCGTATCATTACTTCGTAGCTGACATTAGTGGTAGTGAACAAGCTAAGAATTTTTTGAATTCTATTAGTAATGTAAAAGTGAAACTTCCCTATGTGATTGATATTGAGAAATATACAGATAGAGATGTGGCTATAAAAAATCTAAATACTTTTATTCAGACTATTAATAATGAAAAAGATCATGAAATAATGATTTATACTAATGTATCTACATATTATGATTTAATAATAGGTAATGATTTAGATCATTTACCTTTGTGGATAGCGTCATATAGAATAGATGAACCGCAGTTGCCAAAAGACTTTTTATTTTGGCAATATACAGATAGAGGACGACTAAAAGGAATAAACACTAAAATAGATTTGAATGTATTTAATGGCAGCTACAATGGCTGGATTAAATATAAAAAAGCTTGTGGTTGCCAATAGAGAGTAAGCAAAATCAGAACAAACCTAGTTGTAATTTAGCTTCTTCAGACATCATATCAGGAGACCAAGGAGGATCAAAAGTTAAATTGATTTTTATATCATTCACACCTTCTAAATTACTTAGCGAAGCTTTAACATCATCTAAAATCATTTCAGAGATTGGGCAATTAGGTGCTGTCATAGTCATCGTAATAATTATATCATTATTTTCAGTAATCTCGACATTATAGACTATGCCAAGATCCCAAATATTAACAGGTATTTCTGGATCGAAAACTGTTTTTAGAATTTCAATAACATTATCTTTGTTTATCATCGTTAATATTTTTTAATAAATATGCCTCAGCATATAATTTTACTTGTTTAATTAAACTACGTAATCCATTAGAACGGGTAGGAGAGAGATGAGAATGAAGTCCGATATTATCAAAGACTTCAAAATTATAATCTATAATATCTTGCAATGGTTCACCATTAACAAGCTCTAAAACAATAGCTGCCATACCTTTTGTGATAATAGCATCACCATCAGCTTTACAAAACAAACGACCATCTTTATTCTCGCAATATAACCATAATTGAGATTGACAACCATTTATTAAATATTGAGGAGTTTTGTATTTAGGATCTAATGCTTCCAAATTTCTAGCTTTATCGATTAAAATATTATATCTATCCATCCAATCATCAAAGATAGCAAATTCATCTTCTATTTGTTTCGCCTTTAATTCTATATTATTCATAATCAACTAATTCTTGTTAAAAAATTTATATACTGATTTTAGTCCTTCGACTAATTTATCAATATCATCTATCGTATTATAAGGAGCAAAAGATGCTCTAATAGTGCCTGTGACACCTAATATACTCATAAGAGGTTGAGCACAGTGATGGCCAACTCTAACGGCAATTTTTAGTTCATCCAAAACTGAAGCAGCATCATAGGGGTGAATATTATTGAAAACAAAAGACAAAGCACCATAATGTTTTTGCTCTGGATTAGCAAAAATTTTAATGTATGGTAAAGAAGATAATTTTTCATATGCATAGTCCCAAAGCTCTTCCTCGTAACTAAACATTTGGTTTTTGTCTAATTGACTGATAAAATCTATAGTAGCTCCCCAGGCAATAGCATCAGCAAAATTGGGAGTACCAGCTTCAAACTTAAATGGTAATTCATTAAAAGTAGTATTATCTAAAGTTACAAGATCAATCATTTCGCCACCACTCTGGTATGGAGGCATAGCGTTTAGCCATTTCTCTTTACCAAATAAAATCCCAATGCCAGTAGGACCATAGAATTTATGAGCGGATAATGCTAGAAAATCAGCATCTAATTGTCGAACATCAATAACCATATGAGGGAAAGATTGCGCAGCATCTATAAGGACAGGAATATTTTTAGAATGAGCAAAATCAATAATTTCATTAATAGGAGTTGCTATTCCTAGAACGTTACTAACTTGAGTAATAGCGATAATTTTTGTATTGCCATCGACTAATTTTTTAAAAGTATCAAGATCTAGAGTATAATTGTTAACATTAAATGGTATAAAACGCAGTTCTAAATTTTTTCTTTTAGCAGCAAGTTGCCAAGGTACTAAATTACTATGATGCTCTATAGATGTAGTAATGATGTTATCACCAGCAGAGCAAAATTGCTCTATATAGCTAAAAGAAACTAAATTAATGGCTTCAGTGGTACCTTTGGTAAATATAATCTCATAACTATTTTTAGCATTAATATAATTTTGAATTTTTTTTCTTGCATCTTCGAATAATTCTGTAGATTTAATAGATAAATAATGAGCTCCACGATGTACATTTGCATTAAAATGGGAATAAAAAAAATTAAGAGTGTCTATGGTTTCAATATTTTTTTGCGTAGTTGCAGCATTATCTAAATAAACTATATCATTATCTAAAGAATAAAAAGGAAAATGATCGCGAAAAGAATAAACATCCCAAGGCATAAAGTACTATTTTTTTAAAAATTTAATAATATTTACAAAAGTAAAATAATTTAAAGAAATAGCATGATTTTTATAACAAATATCATTTTAAGAGTTTTAGATTGTT
>JAGPGB010000145.1 GCA_018056215.1 Bacteroidales bacterium
CTTTCTACTATCGCTGCCAAATATAGAGTTAATGTTTCTGATATTAAAAGATGGAATAATCTAAAAAGTAATATGATTTATGTAGGCCAAAAATTAAAAATATATACTAGCTCTCCTCCTCCTAAAACATCTTCAACTGCTAGTACAAATGCTACTGCCAATACATCTACAACAAATACTACTAATACTTCTAATCAGAGTTCTAGCACATCTACAAAGACTCAAAATATAGTACACATAGTTAAAAGTGGAGAAACTCTTTCGGCTATTGCTAGTAAATATGGTGTTAGTGTCGAAAATATTAAAAATTGGAACAATTTATCTAGTGACAAATTATCTATTGGTCAAAAATTAACAATTAATCCAACTATAAAATCTAATAATAATTCTTCGACACAAAAAATGCATACTGTTAAAAGTGGAGAAACTCTTTCTAGCATTGCAAACAAATATAATACTACAGTTGATGCTATTATGAAGGCTAATAATTTAAAATCAACTAAAATTTATGTAGGTCAAAAACTCAAAATACAATGAAAAAATATTCCGTAATAATTTTTTTAATTTCAATTTTATTCATTAGCTGTACTGAACAAAGTAAGATGCCAGTATCTATAGGAAATATTAATAGTGTCATAGTAGTAGTGAGAGATGGCGTATCTAAAACTCAAGCAGCTAAAACACTCGATTCTATATTAACTCAAGAAATATATGGTATGCCACAATCAGAACAATTATTTGACGTGTCATATGTAACAGAGGGGAACCTTAATGATTTACTAAAGAAAAATAGAAATATTATCTATTTGATTATTTCAGATACAGTTAAAAAAGAGGGAATTTTTAAAAGTGAGGATGTCTTTGCAGCACCACAAACTATTTTATTTATTCGTTCCTCTAATCCCGATAGTGCACAAAAATTGATACAAAAATCAGAAAAAGTGATTTTACAAGCTCTCACTAATACTGAATTTCGCAGAATATATGGAATAATGACTAAATCTCCAGCAATAGAGTTAAAGAAAAAAATTAATCAAAATTTTGGCATCGATTTACAACTAATAAATTTATTTTTCGAAGCTAAATCAACTAATGATTTTATGTGGCTAAGGCTGGAAACTAATGATTATAGCCAAGCATTGATTTTTATGAAAGAACCTTTTAATGCAGAAAATCAATTTAATCCTGCACATATTAGATCATGGATAGATAATACCCTTAAATTACAAATTCCTGGGCAATTCGAAGGAACCTATATGAAAATAGATGACAGCGTGATTAAAGTAAAAGTGGATAGAGTGATAATTAATGACATCGAAAGAATAGTGTTTTCAGGATTATGGGGAGTAGAAGGAGATTTTATGGGTGGTCCATTTAGATCACATACATTTGTAAGTAAAGATAAATCTAGTCTAATAACAGTATATGCATATGTTTATTACCCAAATGAACCAAAAAGAGATCTAATGATGGATCTAGAAGCTATACTACACTCTATAAAATATAATTAGTATGTAACTAATAAGCAGTATAATAATTTTGCTAATTAAAATTTTTAATTTAACTTTGCACTTCAAATAAAAAAAAATGACAAAAGCAGATATCATTAAGGAAATTCAGGAAAGGACCAATTTGAATAGAGATGTTATAAAGATAGTTGTGGATAATTTCATGGATATTGTAAAAGATAATATGTCAAGAGGAGAAAACATATATTTAAGAGGCTTTGGGACTTTTTTATTAAAGGAAAGAAAAGAAAAAAAAGCTAGAATAATAAGTAGAAATGAAACTATTATTGTACCACCACATTATAAACCTTTCTTTAAACCAGCTCCAGAATTTTCAAAATCAGTAAAAACAAACTTAATTATAAAGAGTAATTAAACATTTAAAAATAACAATATTATGCCGTGTGGAAGAAAAAGAAAAAGACGTAAGATAGCAACTCATAAAAGGAAAAAGAGACTTAGAAAAGATAGACACAAGAAAAAGCTACGTTAGAGTTATTAATTTTTTTATTCTTAAACTTAAAAGATGAATGATGTCGTACGTGAACTTTTCATTGATAAAAAGCAGAACAAAGTACGTATAGCTCTTACTGAAAATAATAAACTTGTAGAATTACAAGAGGAGAATGAAAATGATATATTTGCAGTAGGAGATATATTATTAGGTAGAGTAAAAAAAATATTACCAGGAGGACCAAATGCTGCCTTTATAGATGTGGGTTTCTCTAAAGATGCTTTTTTGCAGTATTTTGATCTTGGTGATAATTTTTTAACTTTACAGAGTTATGTTCATGACCTTATCAGTGGAAAAAATGTTTCCATAGAATATTATAAAGACCATAAAGAGTTACCTAAAACTGCTAGTATTTCTAAAGTATTAAAGCAAGGAGATACTGTATTAGTAAAAGTAACTAAAGAACCCATAAGCAATAAGGGACCTAGAACTACAGCAGAGATAAGTATTGCTGGTAGATATTTAGTTTTAGTTCCTTTCCAAAATAAAATTTCAATTAGTCATAGAATAGTTGATCCAGAAGAAAAGAAACGACTAAAAGACATAGTAGAATCTATCAGACCTGATAAGTTTGGAATAATAGTTCGTACAGCTGCACAAGATAGGAGTTTTTCAGATTTACAAAATGATATAGAAGATTTATTAAAAAAGTGGAAAACTATTGAAAACAATTTAAAATTAGCCTCCCCACCAAAAATAATTTTTTCTGAACTAGATCGCTCTATATCCGTAGTGAGAGATATACTAAATGATAGCTTCTCATCTATCACTGTGGGAGATGTGAATTTATATAAAGAAATTACAAATTATTTAAAACAACATGCTCCTGATAAACTAGACATAATAAAACTGCATAAAGGAATAAATCCTCTTTTCGAATCTGCTGGATTAGAAAAGCAAATAAAACAATCTTTTGGTAAAAAAGTTTATCTGAAATCTGGAGTATATCTGTTTATAGAACATACTGAAGCTCTACAAGTAATAGATGTCAATAGTGGTTATAAAGGTAGTGTAAATAAAACACAAGAAGAAAATGCTCTAGAGGCAAATATGGAAGCCGCTGAAGAAGTAGCTAGACAAATAAGATTGAGAGATCTCGGCGGTATTATTATCATTGATTTCATAGATATGCACTCTAGCGAAAACAGAAAAATTCTCTATGAAAAATTAAAAGAATTAATGAAAAATGATAGAGCTAAACACACTATTTTGCCACCAACAGAATTTGGTTTGGTACAAATAACTAGACAACGTGTCAGACCTGAACTAAGCATTAACATAGAGGAGAAATGCCCCGTATGTGATGGTACTGGTGAAATAAAACCCAGTATAATTATTGCTGACGTTATTTATGATAATATTACTTATTTACTTACTACTCAACCATTAAAAAAATTGACAATATATTTAAGTCCATATATTTATGCTTATATTAAATTTGGCTTCCCATCTATATATCTCAAATGGAAATTAAAATTCAAAAATAGAATTAAAATTTATAAAAATGATGAATATAATTTCATAGAATACCATATCTATGATGATAATGGTGAAGAAATTTTATTACAGTAATCATGGATAATAAAACATTAGAAAAAATTTCCAGATATTGTGCTATACAAGAGAGATGTAAATATGATGTAATAAATAAACTAAAATCCTACAAAGTAGATCAGGACGAGCTCCAATCATATATCGATTATTTACAAAAAAATAATTTTTTAAATGAAGAAAGATTTGTAGAGCTTTATATACGTAGCAAGATAAATCAAAATGAGTGGGGACCACTAAAAATAAAATATTCATTATATCAAAAAAATATTCCAGAAGCTGTAATAGATAGATTTCTTGATAAATATGATAAAGAATTTTTTAAATTAAAAATCAAAGAATATTTAAAAAAGCATAAAGTAGAAATAAGTAATTTATC
>JAGPGB010000146.1 GCA_018056215.1 Bacteroidales bacterium
ATCAATCATAATAAATATTTCATTAACTTTGCAAAAAAGATATTATGTTTTACGAAGAATTAATCCCATTGCAAGATTTCATTGACAAAGAGAAAAAAGATTTCGCAATTGATGATATAGTGAAATATGCCAAAGAGTTTGATGTGAATCATTTGAATTTTCATTATGTAGCCGAGGATGGTAGAGTGAAGACATTAAATTTTATTATACAAAATGAGAACCATTTGCGAGAGATTTTATCTGCAGGAGAACGTGTAGATGGGTCTAGTCTATTTAAATATTTAGAATCTGGTTCTAGTGATTTATATGTAATACCAAAGATCAAATCAGCATTTCTAAATCCTTTTGAGCAAGAGCCCACTTTAGGATTTTTCTGTAAATATTTTGACAAAAATGGTTATCCTACACCTTTTTCGCCTGAAAACATTTTAATAAATGCTGAGAAATCATTAGAAAAAGAGGCTGGCATAGAGATGCATGGCATGGGTGAGCTAGAATATTATGTTATTTATCCCAAAGAGTCTTTATATGTAGCTACAGATCAGCGTGGCTATCACGAGTCTATGCCTTTTGTGAAATATGAAGATTTGAGATTAGAAGCTCTTAATTGCTTGAAAGTGATGGGAGCGTCTATTAAATATGCTCATAGCGAGGTGGGTAATTTCACAGATGATAAATATTGCTATGAACAAAATGAAATTGAATTTTTGCCAGTAGCATTAGATGATGCAGCTATACAGTTAATAACAGCTAAATGGGTATTGAGAGTTCTAGGATATAAATATGGAGTACAAGTGAGTTTCGCTCCTAAAATCACTGTTGGCAAAGCTGGAAGCGGTATGCATATACATATGAAATTGCTCAAAGATGGTAAAAATGTGGTTTTCGACGAAAACGGTGAAGTTAGTGAAATTAGTAAAAAAGCTATAGCAGGTATTATGGAATTAGCACCATCATTAACAGCCTTTGGCAACTGTGTCCCTACAAGTTATTTACGATTAGAGCCTAATCAAGAAGCTCCTACTAAAATTTGCTGGGGCGAGCGTAATAGAAGTGCTCTCGTTAGAGTACCTCTTGGTTGGAGTAAAAATGCTGTAGAAATGTTCAAAATAGCTAATGAAGGATTGGAACCGTCTAATGTGAATACATCTCAAAAACCAACTTTCGAATTTCGTGTTCCTGATGGCTCTGCAGATATTTATTTACTCATTTCGGCATTAGCTGTAGCTGTTAGAGAAGGATTGAATAATCCAAATGCCCTTCAGATAGCAGATAAATTTAAAATAGAAGGAAATATTTTTAGAGAAGAATATAAAGATGTTGCAGATAAATTGCCTAATTTACCAACCTCTTGTGTAGAATCTAGCAAAAAATTGCAAGAGCAGAAAGCTATTTATACTAAAAATAATGTCTTCCCTTCAGAGGTTATAGATTATCAAATTAAAAAATTGCAAGCTTTTAATGATGAAAATCTAAGTCAAAAAATACAAACTACCCTCGAACCAGAAAAAACTAAAATTATTAATGATTTAGTGAACAAATTTATTAATTGCTAATTAATTGACTATTAATACTTTCTGATTAAACAATTTTTTATTATTAATAAATTTCACTATAAATATTCCTTTATTTTTTAGATGAATATTTAAATGATTATCAATATTTTGCTCATATACTAACTCACCTAAAGTAGAGAAAATTTGTATAGTACCAGGGCTACTGCTTTGTATATAGACATAGTCTAAAGTTGGATTAGGATAAACTTCGAAATATAGATTATCATTTTGTAAGTCATTAGTACCTACTCCAGGATCACTAACTGCGAAAGCATAATCGCCAGTTTTAGCATTATCTGTGAGTAGATAACCAGCCACTTGATTACCAGATTTTGTAAAATTAACTATCTGCCAAGGCTCGTGACTATTTTTTCTATAAACTAATACAAGAGAATCTACCGAAGAGTTAGTACTCAATAGAGGGAAATCTGAAGGATCACTTGTATTATATTGTGATCTATTATATAGAAATCTGGCTTTCACACTGCTATTATATAAATATGGTATATGTATTGTCCAGTAATGATTGGGAGATACTCTGTAGATAGGATTATCTTTGAATAATAGATCGGGACCTATTAAATGATGCTCAACAAAAACCTCTAGAGAATCTGCAAGGTATGTAGGAGTAATAGTAACGTTAGTATGAGGTATAGAATAATTGTTAGTGTTTTTCATCACAGTATAACCATTAATAATAGCATCTGCAGTTTTTTGATTAGGATCTATCCAAATATCTACGGGAGCTATAATGTTATTAAAGCTAGTAATACCATTAATAAATCCTAAATTTATCTTTAATGAATCTAACTCTCTATTAGGCCCCCACAGCCAAATTTCAATAGAATCACTCTCTGTCAAAAAATCACCACCAAATCTATGTTGAGAAGTATAAAGCTGTATGAAATTAACTCCACAGTTATGATATACTGTGAATGTATCAATCCTGTAATGTGGTGAGCCAGTATTATACAAATAATTTTGAAAAAAATTTGTTAAAAAATTACCTGTATATTGCTCAAAACTATTTTGCATATCATCACATGAGGCATTACTCCAAGCGAATTGATTAAGGAAATGTTTAGTAGCACCGAAAAATAATGAATCAGTTAAATAATTTCTCAACGTGTTTGCTATCAATGCACCTTTATCATAAACAGTTGTACCATAGGTAGCAGTTTGAGGAATATCGCATAAGGAATAAAAACCACCATCTTCTATATGAGCTTTACTCAACACATCAGCCATAAGATTTTTAACCATAGTATTTGCGGCATTTTTACCGTATAATTTTTCAGTGAATAATATTTCAGAAAATCTTGCCCATCCTTCATTAATCCACATTTCTTCAGCTGTTTTGCAAGTTACTAAATCACCAAACCAATGATGAGAAAATTCATGTGCATACAATGACTCATAAGTTAAATTACCATTAATGCAGCTGATAGGATAGGCAATATTCATCGCATGCTCCATAGCTCCACCATTAAATGGTACTCCTACAAAACCTATTTTGCTCCATTGATACGGACCGTAATATTTTTCAAAAATATGAAATATAGTTTTTAGATTTTGAAAACTTCCTGATACTTTTTCTAATGAGCTAGGGGGAACATAAATCTCAATTGGTATTATGCCATTTTCACCTAGTACTGTATCTTTCCAAGCTACATATGGTCCTACAGCAACTGAAGCTAAATATGCTGGTATAGGATGTGGATTATGCCAATGCCACTGTATAGTAGATGAGTTTATAAAAGTAGAATCTACAAATATACCGCCACAGATGGCTTTTTTATTGATATTAGTATTGATATAATAATCATATGTGGCTTTATCAGTGAAATTATCTATACTTGCAAACCATGCTCTAGCTAAATTGTGCGGGATATTTTCTAATCCTATACCCATGTTAAATGCATATTCTCCACTGAAATAAAAACCTCCCCATCCACTAACATCTAATGTAGGATGCCCATGATAATATACTGTAATATCCACTGCATCAGAAAATGCACCATAGATAGTAATAGTGCTATTGTCATAATTAAAATTACTCAATGTATCTGCACTTTTTATGGAATCTACAACCAATTCTAATAAATCTAATTGTATTTCATTTAGTTGATTAGTCCCCACATTTAATATTAAATTAGTTTTTCCATATAGCTGCTGATTTGTAAAATCTATAGAATCTAAATATATATTATAATGCAAAGCGTCCACTTGCGAAAAAACATTTATTGAAAGTAAAATAAAAATTGAGATAAATAATTTTTTCATTTTTTGAATAATTTAAAACAAAATTACAATAAATATTTTTTAAAACATAAAATAACAAAGCGGAGCCAAAGGCTCCGCTTGTTATTAAAACTATATTTGAATAATTTTTT
>JAGPGB010000147.1 GCA_018056215.1 Bacteroidales bacterium
TGTTTATATTCCTTTTTTATCATTATTTTTTAAATAAATTCTTGCCTCTTCTATTAATTGCTTCTTATTTATTGGCACTACCCCTACATATTCGCATACTATCCCTCCTGCCAAATTACTCAATTCTGACACAAATTCTATATCTAAGCCTATTGCTAATCCTAATGTTGTTACACTTATCACTGTATCACCAGCTCCTGACACATCTCTTACTTGTCTCACTTTGGGTGGTGTAATATTTATTGTTGAATATAAATTATTGTTTGTATTTGTTTTTGCTAATATTAATCCTTTCTCTCCTAATGTTACCATTACGTATTTAATATTTTTTTCTTCTCTAAATTGGTGAATTTTGTCAAAAAGTGTATTCATATTAAATATTTCATCATTCCAGTTTATACCTTCTCTAAATTCTTTTAAGTTAGGTTTAAACAGTGTAACGTCATTATAGTTATTGAAATTCCTTTTTTTAGGATCTACACATACAGGTATATTATATGTTTTTGCTAATTGTACTATATGTTTTATTAGTAGAGCATCTATTACTCCTTTGTCATAGTCTTGAAATACTATTGCATCTATTTTATATTTTTCTAATAAATTTGTTATTCGCAATAGTACTTGTTGTCTTAGTGCATCTGGCAAATTTTTATTATTTTCTTCATCTACTCGTAGCATTTGTATACTATTACCCATAATACGAGTTTTTGTTATAGTTTGTCTATCTGATGTTGTTATCAAACCTTCTGTATTCATTTTTTGCGATTTCATTAGTTTAATAAACTCATTGCCGCTAGCATCATTTCCTATAACGCCTATTAATAATGGATTAGCACCTAATGATTGAATATTTAATGCTACATTTGCAGAGCCTCCTAAACGGCTTTCTATTCTTGTTACGTTAACTACTGGTACTGGTGCCTCTGGTGATATACGTACTACATCGCCCCAAACATATCTATCTAACATTATATCGCCAATGATTAAGATATTTTTGTTTTTTGCTTCTTTATCAAATATTTCTAATAAATCCATTTCCTTAGGTTTTTATATCATCAAATCATCATCTATTGGTCTTTCATCTTCATTTTCATCATAATCCATATCTGCCAGGTCTTCATAAAAATGTTCATCAGTCTCATCTTCTTTAGAAGGTATATCTTCATCATCATTTATTTGATTAGTTGGTTCATCTATGACTTCTATCATTTCTTCATTTTCATCTTCATCTTCATCAGGTGTGTCATCTGCTATTTGTTCATTTATAAGTATAGATGATGGTATAGGAGGTGTGAGTGTTTCCATATATTTCCCGATTTTTTTGACAATATGAGGATATTTGGTATTAGGATCACTATCTTTGATTTTTATTAATTCAATATTAAATTCATGATTTTTTATATAATCATAAACAAAAAGTAATTTTTGATGTGGGTCTTCTATAATATTAATTTTTGTTTTAGCCATTATCAATGCTTTATCTTCCTCGTTGTCTTCTTGTCCCATATCTATTAATACTATTTCTTTTATAGGTTTCCAAACGCTATTACATAAATAGAATGATGCTAATTCATTATCATTGAAGCCTATTGCTTGTTTGAGGGCATTAAAAAATTCTTCAAATGTCTGATTAGCTAATATTTCTATTATTATTTCGAAATCTTCTACTTTAGGACTTTTAACACTAAAAACAAATGTTTTCATAATTTTTAATTTCTTAATTGCAAAAATAAAAGAAAATTATTATTTGCAATATATATTTAAACAAATTTATAATATTTTTATTAAATAATAAAATTGATTTTTAAATAGTTATATATTATTTTTAAATTCTCAATTCAAAAAAATTTTGTATCTTTGTAGTGAAATTACTTTATTAGTAAAATCAAAATAATAAAAAATATATAATAATGGAAAAAGCAAGAGTGTTATTTGTAAGTCAAGAAATTTATCCTTTTGTAAAAGAAAATGAATTATCAAAAATTAGTAGATTATTACCAGAAAATGCAGAAAAAAATGGAAAAGAAGTTAGAGTTTTTATGCCTAGATATGGTTGTATTAATGAAAGAAGATATAATTTACATGAGGTAATAAGGTTATCAGGTATTAATATTATCATTGAAAATAATGATCATCTATTAATTATTAAAGTGGCTCGTATGCCCAATACTAGTATACAAGTTTATTTTATTGAAAATCCTGACTTTTTTCAAAGAAAATTTACTTTAAGAGATGATAATAATTCTTTTTTTGATGATAATAGTGAAAGAGCTATTTTTTTTACAAGAAGTGTTGCCGAAAGTATTAAAAAATTAGGTTGGTCTCCTCATGTAATTGTTTTGCATGGTTGGATGAGTGCTCTACTTGCTCCAATGGTTAAATATGTTTATTCTAAACATCCATTATTTAGTGATGCTAAAATTGTCCTTGCCATTCATAATGATGAATTTAGTGAATCTTTATCAGTTAATTTCTTAGATAAATTATTATTTGATGATTTGTCTGCTGAGTTTTTCCCTAATATTTCTAAAAAAAGCAATTATATTAATCTGATGAAAGACGCATTGATGCATAGTGATGCAGCTATGTTTTTAAATGAAAATGTTAATTCAGAGTTAGTTGAATTTTCTAAATCTCTCGATATCCCAGTTATTAATATGTTTAACGAAAATGAAATTTTAAATAATTTTAATGATTTCATTGATGATTTAGTAACCGAAGAATTATTGTCTTAATTTATTTTCTCATAAATATCTTTTTGTTTTAATCTATTTTTTAATATGATAAATGATGAATTTTTTGTTTTATTAGAAAATAGAAACTTAGGTTTTTTACAAGATCCTATTTATTATGAAATCATTAGGAGTACATGGATTAAAACTGCTTATCCTCAGATGCTAACTCATCCTTATACTGCAGAATTTTTATATTTACTACTCAAAAGTAAGAATGTAAAAAATATATTGGAAATAGGAACATTTACTGCTTTTACATCAATTTTATTTGCTAAAAGTACTAATGCAGAGGCTCTAATCTATACAATAGAAAAACATAAAGAATATGAGGAAATAATCTATGAGCACGTGGCAATGGCCAATGTTACAAATAAAATTAAAGTTTTCTTCGATGATGCATTGAATGTTTTATCTAAATGTCAATATAATTTCGATATAATTTATATAGATGCTGATAAGATAAATTATCCACGTTACTTAGATCTATGTTATAATATCTTAAATAATGATGGTATAATGATTTTTGATAATATTGATTGGTATGGGAATATAGAAAAAAAATCAAAAGATAAAAAAACGATTAATATACAAGAACTCAAAAATAAAGCCGAAGAATTACAAATTTTGTATCCTAAACGGGTAAAACAAATGACTTTACCTATAGGAGATGGAATACTTTTAATACAAAAAAGTTAAATTAATCCTTATTTTGTTCAGAATCTACTTTCTGATTTTGGTATGATAGAATTTCATCATTGATAAAATCGAGTTGTATTTGTGCTTGATTAAAAAGGTCTTCGCTTTCTTTGCCAGCATGATATCTATATTCGCATACTACACGTTTAATGCCACTATTAATTATCAGCATAGCACAAGATCTACAAGGTGTCATTTTCACATACAGAGTGGAGCCATCTAGAGATATTCCAAATCTAGCTGCTTGAGCTATGGCATTTTGCTCTGCATGAACAGTCCTAACGCAATGTTGTGTAATAGAACCATCTTCATGAATGACTTTCCGAAAAAGATGACCAACTTCATCACAATGTGGCAGACCACTTGGTGCACCTACGTATCCAGTAACAAGTATCCTTTTATCTTTTACAATTACGCATCCAGCTCTCCCTCTATCACAGGTTGCCCTAGTAGCTACAGTATTCATTATTTCTATGAAATACTCATCCCAGCTAGGTCTATGATATATTTGCCCTT
>JAGPGB010000148.1 GCA_018056215.1 Bacteroidales bacterium
GTTACAGTAACTATGGAAGTAGAAATAAAATAAATTGTTAGAATTAGTCATTTAAATTATTACTATGAATTTACTCGTAATAACTATATTTCTTAAAATTTTAATTTAATTTTTAATAAAATTCTTTCTTTTTCAGCTATAAAAAGAAAGAATGAAAGAAAAATCTCCGCTGGGGAAATTATTTGATAAAACTACGCAATCACCCATTGGGGTTTACAAACTCGCTCTCTACGTTCGCTCAAACAGTGTAAACCCTTATGCCCAACGCTGCTTGCTTGTTTTATAACAAATTATTTCCCAATGCGGTATTAGTTCGAGCATAGAATTAATTTTAAAGTTATTCTGTAATTATAGAAATATTTAGCACTCTTTATTTTCTATACGACTATTTCAATAATCATATTTTAAAAAAAATTTTTATCAAGTCATAGAGTGTACCCAATTGCTCTTAATCACCATTTTACCTCGTCTCCTATTATCCTCTAATTCTTATGTTTGTCAAGAGTAATTTTTATTTCTTCCCACATTTTGGCGGCAGATTGTTCCCAAGAGAAATTCTTTACTCTTTGTAAAGCTTTGATTTTCAAATCATCATATAATGTTTGAGAGGTTGATAATGATATCATTGCATCAGCGATAGATTCAGGATTAAAGGGGTCTACAAACAGGGCTGCATTACCGGCTATTTCTGGCATAGAGCTGATATTAGATGTTATCACTGGGATACCTGCCTTCATAGCTTCTACAATAGGTATTCCAAATCCTTCAAATTGCGATGGGAAAACTAATGCAAAAGCACTGCCTACTATTTTTGCGATATCTTTATTAGAAACATTCCCTAAAAAATAAATATCAGATTTGTAATTTGTATTTTTTAATTCATTATCTAAAGCTTTATCTTTATGCATAAGACCACCAACAATTATTAAAGGATAGTCTTGATTAGTGTTTTTTCGATAAATATTATATGCTTTTATCAGATTAGCTAAATTTTTTCTTGGTGTGATAGCTCCTATAAACAAAAAATAAGGTTTCCTGTTAGAATATTTATTTCTGTTAATTTGTATTTCATTATCTGTCAAAGGCTTGAAATAATCAGATGCAGCATTATAAACTACTCCAATTTTATTTTTAGTAAATGGAAAATAATTCTCAATATCTTTTTTACAAAATTCACTAACAGTAACAATGTGAGTAGCAGCTTTTAAATATTTGGGTGTGAAATAAGTCATATACCTTCTATTTAAACCACTCAGGTAATTAGGATTGTGAAAAAAATTGATATCATGCAAAACTAGTAATGTTGGACAATTTAAATGCAATGGCAGTTCAGAATCTGGTGAGATAAATAAATCAAAATTATTTCTATTGATAAATTTTTGTAACGAAATTTGATAATAAATAAATTTAAAGATAGGATGTCTAGCTGGAGGGAATAAAACTTTAGCTTTCACATTTTCATTATAAATAAATGATTGATGGTACGGTCTATCAAATATGAATGTAAATTCTATATCAGGATGCTCTTTAACTAATCTGCTAAATATTTCATTAATAAAAACACCAAATCCACTTAAATTTTGATATAAAAGAAATCTAGTATTTACTGCTATTCTCATGTAAAATATTATTTATTATGAATTGAATATTTATTTTTTGCAAAAATAAATATTTTAAAAAAATAATAAGTATAAATAATATTAAGCTGAAATTTAATTAATTAAATTTAAAAATAATTAATTTGTTTTTGCTTTTGCTTGCAATTGCAAGTATATACGTAAATATTTATCCTCTGCGGGGGTAATCTGTGTGCCAATAGGATAAATTTTATTGGAGATAGGATGTTTTAATCTCAGATTAATTAATTGATACAAAGGTTCGTTAGGATTATCATCTATGACAGGTCTATTGATAGCTAAAACTTTTGCCTTTTGGAAATTGGTAATCAAAGTTTGAGCATCTTGTACAGGTATTTTAGCTTCATACCATTGTCCATTAACTTTTAGAGGTAAAATAAAATTTTTATCATCATATTTACCGATTTCATCTATAGGGATTTCTACTTCTTTGTATTTCATAGCAAAGAGAGTATCTGCTTCTCTAGCTTGTGCAAATCTAATTTTAGTAGCTTCTGAATAACATTTATTTAAAATAGCTAATTGCCTAGCCAAAAATTGTTTCTGCCTAGCTAGATATTGTTGTTCAGTTTCTATTAATTTTTTAGGTGCTGCTAAGCTATCAAATTCACTAACATTGGCATTATAACAAGAATCTAATATGAATTGATTCATATTAAAAACATATAATTTTTTATCACTGCATACTGCACCTAACCAACCAATAGGGTAAGAGAGATATATATCTTCTACAGAGCCATTAAGAATTTGTTTTTCTGCAATTTTTTCTTTTTTTTGAAGGTTAATGATGTAAATATAACCAGACATATCTGCTACTGCTGCATAGCGATTATCAAAGAAGCATTTTACATTATTTACTGATCCATAAGTTTTGAATGTTGCAATAGCTTTTTTATTTTCTATATCCCACAGCATAGCCGTATGATCATCTGAACCACTAAGTAAATATTTACCATCTGGAGTGAAGTCTATATCTAAAACGGCACCACTATGACCATTTAGAGAAAATGTATTATCATTTTTTAATGAAGTAAAAACTATTTTGTAATCCCATCCACCAGAGGCTACCCATTCATTGTATGGTGAAATAGATACACAAGCTACTGCAGAAGAATTTGGTATTATTTTTTTATAAAAAGATAATGAATCTGCCCAATAAACCATTACACTTTTATCTTCAGAACCAGTAACTAGGAATTTCCCATTTTTTGAAATTGCTAAATCATTTATTTTATTGAAATGAGCAGTTTGTACTTTTTTTAATACACTGCCTGTAGTAGCATCCCATTGTACTATCATTTTATCTCCACCAGCTGTATATAGTCTATTATTATTGTCCATAACGATAGATTTAATAAAACCTTCATGTTCTTTGATTGTTTTAGTAACATTCATTGATACTAAATCTATAATACTTAACTCTCCATTAATATTTGTAATATATGCAAACTGACCATTACTACTGAGTATAGCACCAGTACATAAATTGGGTAAAGGTTTTGATTGTTTTATTAAAATCTGCCCAAACGAATTAAAAATCAATAAATTAAATAAGATAGCAAAAAGAATTTTTTTTGACATACTCAAAATAGTTTTTCTAAATGTAAAATTAATAAAAAAATTTCAAATTTTAGTATTTTATAAAAAAAAATTATCAAATCATATTATAAAATACCTAAATCAAATAAACTTATTGAAATATAAGTTTTATTAATAACTAATTTATTATTGTGAATATATCAATAGTAAGTAATTTTTTTAATATTTCAATTTGATTTTTATTAAAAATTGTTTATCAAATCTTTCTTTTTAAACTTTAAAAATAAAAAAACACTGTTGTAGGAATGTGGTATTAATTTGAGCTGAGAATCAATGATGGAGTTATTTAATTCATACGTAAATTTTATAAAAATTTATTATTTAAACGCTTATGTCAATTAGTTTTAGTAAAAATATTAATATTATAGTAAGTTAATTTTTAAATTATTCAAACAAATTTTTCTTTAATTTTTATTAAATGTTAAATTCCATTTAAGGTATTAATAATGATTAAAATATAACAAAAATATTTGCAAACATATATTTCTTTATTTCAATCTTTTTATAATTTTAAATCTATTTATTCTAAAAAGCTTTTTAATTTTGCAAATAAAATTAATAGAATTATGAAATTCAAAATACTTGTTTTTTTATTGGTAAC
>JAGPGB010000149.1 GCA_018056215.1 Bacteroidales bacterium
AATTTTTTTTAATTTTGTTAATAAAAACTTAACATTAATTTAATATGAATTATTTATCAAATTTTATAATTTTACCAAAAAATTATTAGGATATGAAAACCAGACAATTTTTAATGATTATAGCAGCCATGAGCTCTATAGTTTTAGTATCATGTAAACAAACAAATACAACTACTAAAGAAGCAAATAAAGAAGTCAATAATGACCACTTGATAATGGCAACATTGTATCAACAGAGATCTGCAGAATATGAAGCTATGTGCTATCAAAGTTATAACCTTGCCAAACAAATTGTAGATCAAAAAATCAAAGCTAATCCCAAAGCCAAAAATTTAGCTGTAATAACTGACATAGATGAGACAGTTTTAGATAATAGTCCATATGAGGCTGCATTGGTTATAAAAAAATATGTTTTTCCTGATAAATGGAAGGAATGGACCTCATTAGCTAATGCTAAACCTATACCAGGATCTTTAGATTTTTTTAATTATGCTGCATCAAAAGGGATTACAATTTTTTATATTACTAATAGAGATACAGACGAAAAAAAAGCAACAATAGAAAATTTAAAAAAATTAAATTTTCCTTTTGCAGATTCAGTACATGTGATAACAAGAGATAGCATATCTAGCAAAGAAATCAGACGTAATAAAGTGAGAGAAAACTATGATGTGATTCTGTACGTAGGAGATAATCTAGCAGATTTCAATGATTCTTATTTGAAAACCTCAATGGATTATAGACACCAAGCTGCATTAGAACAAAAAGATTCATTTGGTTCTATTTATATCGTATTACCCAATGCTATGTATGGCGAATGGGAAAGTGCAATGTATGACTATAACTATAATCAAAATACAGACTCCATCAGAAGGAGTTTATTGATAACTTTTTAATGCAAACTTTTTATACACATATTAACCAAAATATTTAAATATGGAATGGTATTATCTATTTTTAGTCATAATTTTATTAATCTTAGCCGTTTATGATTTAACTGTTGGTGTAGCAAATGATGCTGTTAATTTTTTGAATTCTGCTTATGGCAGTAGAGTAGTTAAGTTAAAAACTTTATTAATAATAGCCTCAGTAGCTTTAGTTATAGGTGCTGTTTTTGGTGGTGGAATGATGGATGTGGCACGTAAAGGCATTTTTAATCCCCAAATGTTCACATTCCATCAAGTGATGATAATATTTATTGTGATGATGTTCTCTGACGTTATTCTACTAGATTATTTCAATACTTATGGATTACCTACATCTACTACTGTATCGATGGTTTTTAATTTATTAGGTGCATCCTTTGGTGTAGCAATAGGTTATTTCATACAAAATGGCATTAAATTTCATGAAATCGGTAATTATATTAATGTTTCTAGTACTTTAACTATAATTATTGGTATTTTCACATCAATAATTGTTGCATTCATATTTGGTTATTTAGTTCAATTTATAGTCAGATTAATTTTTTCATATGATTATTTAAAGGTACATAAAGTAGTGAGAGCGCTATTTAATGCTATCTGTGTTGTAGTAATCACATATTTTATATTTTTAAAAGGAATAAATACTTTACCTTTTATTAGTGAACAACAATCAGCATGGTTATTTAATCATATTCCCTTAGTTTTATCAATTATTGGATTAGTTGCTTTTGTAATATTATATATTTTAGAATCAATAAAAAAATATAATAGTTTTAATGTAAGTATATTATATGGAGCTTTTGCATTAGCAATGTCATTTGCTAGTAATGATTTAGTGAATTTCATAGGTGTACCATTAGCTGGACTATCTGCATTTCAAATTTTTTCGTCTGCAGGAGGTGCTGATCCTAACACTTTCACTATGGAAGGCTTATTAAATCCTAGTTCAAGCAATTCTATTATATATTTAATTATTGCAGGTGTAATAATGAGCATCACACTATTTAGAAATAAAAAATTAAAAACTGTTATGGAGACTGAAATACGGCTAGGTAAACAAGAAGAAACAACTATAGAACGCTTTTCTGTGAATGCTTTTGGTCGTATGCTAGTAGATGCCTCATATCACATAAATAAACTTTTCGCATCAATAAAGAAAACTCGTTTTCATGAATGGTTGAATAATAGATTTGATGCACAATATATGGTAGATAAAGATGCTCCTTTTGATAAAGTGCGAGCTACTGTTAATCTGATGGTAGCAAGTTCTTTAATAGCTTTTGGTACTTCCCTTAAGCTACCTCTATCTACTACTTATGTTACTTTTATTGTAGCAATGAGTACAGCATTAGCTGATAAAGCTTGGGGACGAGACTCAGCAGTATATCGCATTTCTGGTGTGGTCAATGTGATCGGAGGATGGTTCCTTACTGCACTTTTCGCTTTCACCTTAGCTACTTTATTAGGCTTATTCATTAATTTTACTAATTTTATCGGAATATTAATAATAATCGCAATAGCTGTCTTTGCACGTATAAACTCTGATAGGAAACATAAACAAATATCTAAAAAATTATCAACAGCTGATTCTATTTCTAATTTCTCATCTAAAGCAGATGTTAATACTCAAATTATCATTTATGAGAAAATAGTTTTTACACTATTAAAAGATTCTTCTTTTAATATTCTAGAATCACTCAAAAAAGAAAAAATCTCTATATTGAAAGATTCATTGAAAAATTATGAAAAAATTAAAGCTGATGTATCTAATTTCAAAACACTACTACCTGATATACTTACAAATATTAAAGGATTAAATACAGATGAATATCAATATTTTTTAACCAAAATAGAACATTTAGATCAAATTTTAGATGTTATTTATTATATCATAAATCCTACAATGCTTCATCTACAAAATCATCATAAACCTTTAACAGATTTCCAAATCGAGCAATTAAAACGAATATTTGATATTGTAAATAATATAAGTGATATAATAATCGATGAAAATAAAGAATTGAATGATAATATAGTCCATCTATTAGAGATGGAAATAGTACAAGTAAGACGTAATCTAATAGCAGTTTCTCTATCAGATGATGCAAATACCAAAATGCCACGTAGAGCTACTATATTAGTTTATAATATACTAAATGAATGCGATAACCTCGTTAGAATACTCTATAGTTTTACAGAAAATAATTATAAAAAGGCTATTATTTAAAAAATGAAAAATATAATATTTACTTTCATAATATTGCTTAACCTCACTCTATCAGCACAAGAATTACAAGGTTATTGGCAAGGACAACTAAACAATGAATTGCAAAAAATCAACATGCAGTTTGCATTTTCATATGATAGCAGTAGAAGTAGCTATATAGCATATCTAACTATTCCACAACAAATGATCATCAGATTAAAAATTAATAAAATTTCTGTGGCTGATGATAGTATAAAAATAAATATTAGCAATTTTGCAGCCAAATATGATGGGAAAATATTAGATAATGATAGTATCATAGGTAACTTGTATCAATCTGGTATGAGTTTACCTTTAATTTTATATAGAATATCTGAAGTAGATACTTTCTCATTTAATAGACCACAAAATCCTTTACCTCCATTTCCATATATCTCAAAGGATGTAGAATTTTATAATAAAAAAGATAAAATAAAGTTAGCGGGAACAATTACAATGCCTGATAGCATTTCCAAACATCCAGCAGTAGTACTAATATCTGGCAGTGGTCCACAAGATAGAGATGAAAGTTTAGCTCTTCACAAGCCATTTGCTCTGATAGCAGATAGATTAACTAAAGCAGGAATAGTAGTTTTGAGGTATGATGATAGAGGAGTTGCTATGTCAGAGGGTAACTTTTCTATTGCAACAACTTTTGATTTT
>JAGPGB010000150.1:0-1442 GCA_018056215.1 Bacteroidales bacterium
AAATAAAATATTTGATTTTAAAATTATTTTGAATATTCTATTAAAAAAATTATTTACCTATACAGAAATTGGCAAAAATATGATCTAGAATGTCATTATTTACGATTTCACCTGTTATTTTACCAATACTATCTATACTCTGTCGTAGGTCAAAAGCGACTATATCATTTGGCATGTTTTTATTTATATCTTCTAGAGCTTTGGTTAAGCTAAGTTTAATTTCTTTAAAAGCCTCATAATGCCTTATATTTATCAGCGTATCTTCGTTTACATTTATCATATCTTTTATGGAATTTACAATATCATCTAATAAAATTTCTAGATTTTCTTTTCTCTTAGCAGAAATAAACACTTTGTCATAATCTTTTAGATCAAACAAATGAGATGGTATTTGTTCTATTAAATCAATTTTATTAAAAACCAAGATCATTTTTTTATTATCAAAGTCTTTAATTTGATTTTTCATTTCTTGAATATCTTCTAAAAATTTGTAATAATCAAATTCAGTGATATCAATTAAGTATAATATGATAAATGATTCTCTCATTTTATCAAAGGAACGTTCTATGCCGATATTTTCTATGATATCCTCAGTAGTTTGCAGACCAGCAGTATCAATAAACCTAAAAGAAAAACCTTGGTAAGTAATTTGATCTTCGATAGCATCTCGTGTAGTGCCAGGTATCTCACTGACAATAGCTTTATCGTCATTTAATAATGCATTTAATAGAGTTGATTTACCTACATTAGGTTTCCCGATGATAGCTATTGGGATACCACGTTTCACTACATTTCCATTTTTATATGAATCAATGAGTCTATCTGCTTCAGATATTAGCTCTGTAATAGTACTTTTTAGTTTATCTCTCGAGGCGAACTCTACATCTTCTTCAGCAAAATCAATTTCCAATTCTAATAATGCTGTTAAATTAATAAGTTCTGTTCTATAAATATTTAATTTTTTAGAAAAACCGCCCCTTAATTGATTTAATGCAATATCATGATAATTGCTATTTGTAGAAAAAACTAAATCATTTACAGCCTCAGCCTGTAGCAAATCCATTTTACCATTAATGAATGCCCTATAAGTAAACTCTCCAGGTTCAGCTAATTTCACATTCCAATTAATTAATGTTTCTAACAGAGTTTTTTGTATATATTGAGAACCATGGATAAATATTTCAGCTACATCCTCACCAGTGTATGAATGTGGAGCTTTATAAAATAGTATGACAGCATCATCTAATTGTTTATCATTATCATCATAAATTTCACAACGATGAGCTTGTCTAATATTGAATTGCTCCTTGTGAGTTAATTTTTTTAGAATATCTAAAGTCTGTGCTCCACTCACTCTTACCATAGAAACAGCTCCTATACCTTGAGGAGTAGCTATAGCACATATTGTATTATCACTGGTTAAATACATATTTTATAATTTT
>JAGPGB010000150.1:1542-3819 GCA_018056215.1 Bacteroidales bacterium
TCACCACTTAAATCAAAATTTCCCGCATCATTTATATGCACATCCACGATTTGTCCTCTTTGTAGTTGAATATTTGAATTAACAAAAACTACTTGATCTATCTCTGGAGCATCCCATTGGCTACGAGCTTCATATAAGTTATCATCGAGTTTATCATCTATTATCACTTTTAAATTTTTGCCTATTAGAGATCTATTCCTCGATATCGATAATTCTGCGTAGATATCCATTAACTCTTGAGTTCTTTTAACTTTTAATTTATCACCATGTTGAGTTAGCAAAGCTGCTGGTGTATTTTCTTCAATAGAATATTCGAATATACCCATTCGTTCGAAATTCATCTCTTTAATAAAATTCTTTAATTTATTGAATTCTTTATTAGTCTCTAGTGGATAGCCAGCGATGAAATCTGTACGTATAGCTAAATCAGCAATAGAAGTTCTCAAAATATTTATTAGATTTGTAATAGCTTCTTGACCAAAAGGACGGCGCATATTTTCTAGAATTTTATCATCGCAATGCTGCAGAGGTAAATGTATATACGGTACTATAGATTTATGAGCATTATAAACATCTATTAGTTCCATAGGAAAATTGATCGGATATGTATATAAAAGTCTAATCCATGAAAATAAATTTAATGAAGCTAAAGTGTCTAGTAGTTCAGGTAATTTTTGTTTATGATAAATATCTATACCATAATATGTGGTATCCTGAGCTATTAAAATGAGCTCTTTCACACCTTTATTAGCGAGATTTTTAGCTTCATTTATTAACTCTTCCATAGGTATAGATTTATAAGCTCCTCTGATCATTGGGATGGTACAAAAAGAGCAAGAATGGTCGCATCCATCAGCAATTTTTAGATAAGCATAATGATTAGGTGTAGACAAAATTCTGTCATTAGTAATATTAACATTTTGATTATCTGTTAAAGTTTTTACTAAATTCTCATATTCACTCAGCCCAAATATCATATCAATATCA
This sequence comes from Bacteroidales bacterium, assembly GCA_018056215.1. Taxonomy (GTDB): domain Bacteria; phylum Bacteroidota; class Bacteroidia; order Bacteroidales; family DTU049; genus DTU049. Next base: position 2,530 of record JAGPGB010000150.1, read on the forward strand.
GGAAGATTATCTAATAAATCTTTTTTATACAATTGAGCCATACAACCAGTAACAATAATTTTTTCTATCAATCCTTGCTTTTTCAGATCAATATAATCGAGTATAGTATTGATAGTTTCTTCTTTAGCAGGTAAAATAAAAGAGCAAGTATTAATAATTATATAATCTGCCACTTCTTTTTCGTGCTCTACAATAAAAGCAGATGAAAGAGCAGCTGCTAATTTTTCACTATCTACTTGATTTTTGGGACAACCAAGAGTAACTATGGATATGGATTTTTTGCTCATGATAATAAGCTATCTACAAAGGTTTTTGCATCAAAAAGTTGTAAATCATCGAGCTTTTCACCGACACCAATATATTTGATAGGTATTTTTAATTCATCAGCTATGGCTACTACAATGCCGCCTTTAGCTGTACCATCTAATTTTGTTAGAGCTATAGCATTTACATTTGTTATAGATAGAAATTGTTTAGCTTGCTCAATAGCATTCTGCCCAGTTGAGGCATCTAGCACTAATAAAACTTCATGAGGAGCCTCAGGAATAATTTTTTTAATTACTCTATTTATTTTACCAAGCTCATTCATTAGGTTTGTTTTATTATGCAATCTGCCTGCAGTATCTATGATAGCTACATCATAATCTTTTGATTTTGCAATATTTACAGTCTCGTAAGCCACAGCTCCAGGATCTACATTCATACCACGCTCTACTATATCTACACCTACTTTTTCTGCCCATAATTTTAATTGATCTACTGCAGCAGCTCTGAAAGTATCTGCCGCACCTAAAACAACTTTTTGATTAGCATTTTTAAATTGATATGCTAATTTACCTATTGTTGTCGTTTTGCCTACTCCATTGACACCAACTACCAGAATCACATAAGGTTTAGCATCATTATCTTCTATTTTAGGCATATTTGCTAAACTTTGCTCTAAAATCTCTCTAATACTAGATTTAATAATTTCATTCAACTCAGCATCAGATGTGTACCTGGTTTGCTTAGCTTTTGCTTCAATTGACTCAATAATTTTAATAGTAGTTTTAATGCCTACATCTGCCTCTATCAATATCTCTTCTAACTCGTCTAATAATTCATCATCTACAGAGGTTTTACCTACAATGAGACGATGTATTTTACTAAATAAATTGCTTTTTGTAGGCTCTAATCCTTTATCTAAAGTATCTTTTGTACTCTTTTTAAATATATTAAATAATCCCATAAAAAATTTTTACAAAATTACAAATAAAATAAAGTTTAAATAAACAAAGCTCATTTGCTATT
>JAGPGB010000151.1 GCA_018056215.1 Bacteroidales bacterium
ATTAATCCTTCAAATATTAATAAAATAAAAGCTATAAATAGAGGTATATAATAAATATCTTTGTGAGATACAATAGTGCTATAATGAAATCTAGTTTTTTCTAATTGATCTATTTCTGCGAATATCTTTTTTAATGATTCATTATCTGTAGCTCTAAAATATTTGCCATCTGTACTTTGGGCTATATTTATTAATAAATCCTCATCTATCATTACATCTACATAGTCATATACTATTCTACCGAATGGATCTTGAAAAGGATAAGGAGCTTTACCTATAGTACCAATGCCAATAGCATAAATATGTATTCCCATATTTTGAGCAATTTCTGCCGCTGTTAATGGGTCTACATAACCTGCATTATTTACACCATCTGTTAATAGAATAATTACTTTACTATTGGCTTCACTTTTTTCTAACCTGGATATAGCTATCATAAGCCCATCTCCTATGGCAGTACCATCCTCTATTATTCCAGTTTTTAGTTGTCTTAGCTGATATTTTAATATTTCATGGTCATACGTTATGGGGCAGGCCGTGTATGCTGAGCCACTAAATGCTACTAATCCTATTCTATCATTTGGTCTTTTATCTATAAATTCTACTGCTATATTTTTAGCTGCTTCCAATCTATTAGGTCTAAAGTCTTGAGCTAGCATACTTCCAGATATATCATTAGCTATCACTATATCTATACCTTCGTGATCTACTGATGAGGACACATTCTTTAGTTGTGGCCTACTCATAGCAATTATTATGAATGTGAGTGCTAATAATCTGAGATATGGTAATAATTGGAATAAAATTATTCTAAAATTTTTTGTTTTTAATGGTAGAGCATTGATATGTGGCCAATTTATGTAATTATATTTTTTATAAGAACGTTTTTTTACATTCCACCACCACAATACTGGAATGATTAATAATAGTAATAGGACGTACGGATATTGTATTATTAGATTATTCATGTTGTTGATTCTTTAATTGCTCTTGTTCCCAAAGATATTGTGTAAATTTTTCACAAAATTCATAATCTCTAAATCTTTCTTCTATTGTAGGAGTATATTTTGCAAATTTTGCTAAATCAGATGTATTTAAAAAGATCTGTAAATTAATTAATAAATCTTTTGCATTGCAGTATTTATGCATCTCTATGAATAGTTCAGATGAGAGCATTTCAAAGGCATTTATATTGTACAATCTAAATAAAAATCTACGTAATACATCGGTAAGTTTCGTATAATACTCTTTTGCATTCATTTGAGTAATACCATTATTATCTTTTAGTTGTTGTAATGATTGCTTAACTTCTTCTATTGGAGAAATGTATGGATTGTATTTATAGGCTTCAATAGACTTTTTCTTTTTTCTTTTCTTATAAATTATAAAAATAACAATGAATAATAATATTGCTGCCACAATAATTAAAAGCCATATCCACCATTTACTTTGCGAAGGTGGCTCTGCGATTTCATAAATATCTTTAATTGGTTTAAAAGCTTGGGATGTATCTATCGGCATAGGTACTACGTTTATAGCTATGCTATCTATATTTAGTTTAGTTGTTTTTTGTTTATTTTTATACAAAATTTCAATGTCAATTGGTGGTAATGCAAATTTGCCAGAGTCAAAGCCAGTAACAAATAATTGTTTCTCCCAAGTTTGATCATTTATTTTAGCCCAAGGTCTTTCTTTATATATATGTAATTTACTATGAATTTTTCTAGTAAATTTGGAAATAATAGAATCTATTGGATAATTTGATGATTTAATATTAATTTTAATATTTGAAATTTCACCTAGATAAATGGTATCTTTCGAAATAGTAATTCTTTGATTTAATTCAATATTTTGTGCTTTTATAAAAATAGAAACAAATAAAAAAGTGATTAAAAAAAATATTTTTTTAAAAGTAAAATTTGATCTAGTCATAATGAAAAATTAACAAAATTAAACTAATCTTTTTTCTCTTTTTTTAAAAAGTGATGTAAGTAATGGGATGTAGTCTATCTGAGTATCTATGGTTAGGAAATCTATATTATGTTTTTTGCAAGTTTTTTCTAAATAGTTATGATGCACTTGATAAACATCCCTCCAAGCTTTTTGGAATTTTTTATCACTGAAATCTACTGGGAAAAACTTATCAGATTCTGGATCATATGTTATTACAAACCCATTATCTGGAGGAGTTATTTCTATGTTATCTACTATTTGGATACAAATAAAATCATGTTTTCTATTAGTTATGCCCATGGCTAATTCATATTGAGTATCATAGAAATCGGATATTAAAAAAACTATACTACGTTTTGGTATTACATGATTTAGATATTCTAGTGCATTTTTAATATTTGTTTTTGAGCTTTTAGGTTCATAAGCTAATATTTCTCTGATAATAGCTAAAATATGAGAAAGTCCTTTTTTGGGGGGAATAAACTTTTCTATAATATCTGAGAATAATATTACACCAATGCGGTCATTATTTTTGAGTGCAGAGAAAGCTAATATACCAGCAATTTCGGATATTAATTCATTTTTCATTTTGGCAGTACTTCCGAAAATCGTAGAACGACTAACATCTATCATAAAAATCAGTGTGAGCTCACGCTCTTCTTGATATACTTTAATGTAAGGGTGATTATGTCTAGCAGTCACATTCCACTCAATATCTCGTATATCATCACCATAAACATATTCCCTCAAGTCGGAATATGCCATTCCTTTCCCTTTAAAAGCACTTTGATATTGCCCTGCAAACATCTGAGTAGATAGTTTACGAGCTGTTATAGATATATGTCTAACCTTTTTCCTTAAATCTTCTACTTTTATGCTCATGGCACTTCTATAACATTTAAAATGTCTGCAATGAATTGATCTGAACTAATATTTTCTGCTTCTGCTTCATAAGTCATACCTATTCTGTGACGTAACACGTCAAAAGCAATAGCTCTCACATCTTCTGGTATCACATATCCACGACGATGTATGAATGCATAAGCTTTAGCTGCCAATGCCATATAAATACTAGCTCTTGGAGAGGCTCCATAGCGTACCATATTTTTATATTGTGGTAATCTATATGCATCAGGCTGTATAGTAGCATAATTGATATCTATGATGTAGTTACGAATTTTCTCATCCATGTAAACATCTAGAACTAATTTTTGAGCATTTAATATTTGTTCTGGAGTAGCGACAGAATTAATTGTAGGGAATTGATCTTTTAGATTTAAGTCGATGATATATTTTAATTCATTTTTTTGTGGATAATCTACTATGACTTTCATCATGAAACGATCTACTTGAGCTTCTGGCAATGGGTAGGTACCTTCTTGCTCGAGGGGATTTTCTGTAGCCATCACTATGAATGGATTTGGCAAAGGGTAGGTTTCATTACCGATAGTTACTTGTCTCTCTTGCATTGCTTCTAATAATGCACTTTGAACCTTTGCTGGTGCTCGATTTATTTCATCAGCTAATATGAAATTAGCAAATATCGGACCTTGCCTAACTTGAAATTGCTCTGAACGAGGACTAAATATCATTGTACCTATTAAATCTGCTGGTAAAAGATCTGGAGTAAACTGTATTCGGCTAAATGATCCTTGAATAGTTGATGCTAAAGATTTAATACTTAACGTTTTAGCCAATCCTGGTACTCCTTCTAAAAGTATATGCCCTTTGGTTAATAATGCCATTATCAAGCAATCTGTCATGTGTTTTTGCCCAATAATTACCTTGTTTAGCTCTATTTGTATCAAATCAATAAAGCTACTAGCTGCCTCGATTTTTTGGTTTAGTGTAGCTATGTCAAT
>JAGPGB010000152.1 GCA_018056215.1 Bacteroidales bacterium
TATTACCTTTGTAATCAAAAAAAATAAATAAACAATGGGAAAAATTCATCCATTAAATTTAATAATTGTTTTCTGTTTAGTGCTAATAATGAGCTCTTGTGCAGCTAAAAAAGACATAGTTTATTTTTATAATGCTACTACTGATACTACAATTAATAAACAAACTACCTATAATCCTATTTTCAAAACAGATGATTTCGTCTCGGTAATAGTTACTTGTGATGATCCAGAGGCTGCTAAACCATTTAATTTCCCTGAGGAATTTATGGACAAAAACTATTCTAATAGTGGGTACACTACTGGTATACCTGCTAAAGCTGGATATCTAATAGATCAAGATGGTAATGTCAATTTACCAGTAATAGGCAAAGTGCATTTAGCTGGTATGCGAAGAACAGAAGCTATAGCTATGCTAGAAAATAAATATGCAAACTATCTGCAGCATCCTATTGTTAATATACATATTGAAAATTTTAAAATAACAGTGTTAGGAGAGGTTAATCATCCTGGTACATTCAAAATTCCTAATGAACGAATAACAATATTAGAAGCTATTGGATTAGCTGGAGACCTCAAAATAGCTGGTGAGAGAAAAAATGTATTAGTTATCAGAGATAATGATGGTATAAAAACAGAATATAGAGTAGATCTCACATCTACAGATATTTTATATTCTCCCGTATATTACCTCGAACAAAATGATGTAGTTTATATAGAGCCTAATTCTACTGCTCGCAGGCAAGCAACAGTTTGGCGAACAGAAGGATCGCTATTTATCTCACTTACCTCGTTGATAGTTACTACTCTATCAATAATTTTCAGATAAAAAATCATTAATAAACTAAAAAAAATGGATAATAGTAATTTAAGTGAAAACAATACTTATACTAATAAAGAAGATACTATAAATTTAAGAGAAATTTTCGAAAAATATTTCAGACATTGGAAATTTATTGTCATATGCATGGCAATAGCATTAATAATAGGTTTTTTGTATCTGCAATCGAGGACACCTATTTATGAATCTTCTGCAACAGTTATAGTGAGTGATGAAAAATCCGGCAATCTCTCTGATGAATTAAGTGTTTTTAGTGATTTAGGCATTATAACTCAAAAAGGAAATCTATACAATGAAATAGAAATCTTCAAATCTAGAAAATTAATATCTCAAGTAGTTCAAGAACTACAACTAAATATTATGATTGAAAAAGAAGGGAATTTCATAACTCCTAATAAATACTATTATAACGACTCACCTATTAGTATAAAATTAAGCACACCAATATCAAACATAATTCACCACACTACATTAGAATTAACTATTTTAGATAATGACAATTTTAAAATTAGCGAAAATTATACTAATACAAATGGCAAGGATATTTCAGAAAATAAAGGAAAACATAAATTCGGAGATTCTATAAATACCTCCATAGGATTTATAACTATAAACAAAACTAACTATCTACAAGATAATAATAAAGGTGATGATATTATAATAAATATAAGTACATTAGAGAGTGCTGTTAATAATTATAAAGCTAATTTAACTATTCAAACTGTTAATAGAGATGCTTCTGCCATAGAAATTAAAATCAATGGACCAAACAAAGCATTAAATAATGATTTTCTGAATACTCTAATCTCTCAACATCAAGCTCAAGCTATTAATGATAAAAATATCATAGCATTAAATACTAGTAAATTCATAGATGAGAGGATGAAAGTCATAGAAAAAGAATTATCTGATATAGAAAATCTATTGCAAGCTTTTATGACTCAAGAGAAATACGTTGATCTAAATATTAGTGTACAAAATATTCTAGAAAAAGAATCTGCTGTAGAAAAAGATTTAATAAATGCATACATACAATTGAAACTAGCTGAGCAAATAAAAGATTATTTACAGAAACACAAAGATCTCAGTAGTCTATTACCTGCTAATTTAGGAGTAGAGAGTGAGGCTATTAACAAAATGACTAATGATTATAACCAATTAGTATTACAAAGGAATAATTTATTACTAAACTCTTCTGCTGAAAATCCCCTAATAACAAAAATAGATAATCAACTTTTAGCATTAAGGGCTAGTCTCAACGAAAGTCTTAATAATTTAATTACTAGCCTAAAGATACAAACACAATCTCTTAAAACAAATATTGATAATTATTCGAGCAATCTAGCTAGTGTGCCCGAAAGTGAGAGAAGATATAAAGATATCCTCAGACAACAACAAATAAAAGAAAATCTTTATATTTATCTAATGCAAAAACGAGAAGAAGCAGAAATAGCTATGGCTGCTACAGTAAGCAATATCAAGCTTGTAGATTCTGCATATAGTACTATAAAACCTATTAAGCCTAAAAAAGCTGCTAGTATGCTTGTAGCTCTGCTCATTGGATTATTCCTCCCAATTTTATTAATCTATTTTAGAGATTTATTTGATAATAAAGTTCATACTACAGAGGATTTAGGATTTTTAAATATTCCTATAGTCTCTAGCATACCTTTTAAAAAATCTGATGACATTATAATTATTAAAGAAAATATAAAAGGCCATTTAGCAGAAGCTTTTCGTACTTTGCGATCTAATTTAGAATTTATTTTTACTGATAAAAAAGAAAAAGGCAATACTATCTTTGTTACCTCTACTATCCCTGGTGAAGGTAAAACTTTTGTTTCGTTAAACCTTGCTGTATCATACACTCTAATAAATGCTAAAGTTTTAATTTTAGAATTAGACCTTCGTGCTCCTAGAATAGCTCATTATCTGAAAATACCAGATAGCAAGGGTATCAGTGATTATCTCAAAGACGATAATACAACTCTCAATGATATTATAATTCATTCTATAGAATACAAAAATTTAGATTACATCACCGCTGGTACAATACCTCCCAATCCCAGCGAATTGATTATGAGACCCAAATTAGCTGATTTTTTTGACACTATTAAAAAAGAATATGATTATATAATCGTAGATAATGCTCCTATTGGATTAGTAGTAGATACACTATCTATAATATCCTATGCAGATATTATTTTATATATTGCTAGAGCAGAATATTTAGATAAACGAGCTTTAGGATTTACCAATAATTTTATTAAGAATAAAAATGTGAAAAATATTGCTTTAGTCTTAAATGGTACAAAAGTGAAAAGTAGATCATATTATGGATATGGTTATGGTTACGGATATGGATATTATAGTTATCAATATGACTATGACAATAGAAACAAAGATAAAAAATCATTTAATATTTATAATAAGTTTAAAAAAAATAATAAATAAATATATTAAAAAGCTTAAATATAAAAAAATATATTAAATTTGTAAAAAATGGAGGTAAATATGAAAAAAATTTCGTTATTTTTATTAATAGCTTTGACTAGTTTTAGTGTTTTTTCACAAAATTCAGAAAATAAGCTAAACCCATGGTCTATAGGGTTAAGTGTAGGAAATCATTTTTTTATGGGACCCATAGATTATACACCATTAGCTCCTTGGTACGCACCTGGTTGTGCACAGTTATATGGTAAGTATATGTTTAATGGGACCTGGGGTATAATGCTCAAAGGTGAGTATAATATTATTCTACATCAGGGAAGTAAAGATACGCATATTGCTGGCGGCACAGTTGAAGCAATAGCAGATTTAGGTAATGCAACTAATTTTTCTAATTGGACAAGAATTTTTGGGTTGTATGCCCATGGCGGTATAGGTGGAGATGTAATGTGGCGTCCAGGCATTACTATGGCAAACAATTTGTTTAAAAATGCTGATGAAATGATTACTGTCACAATAGG
>JAGPGB010000153.1 GCA_018056215.1 Bacteroidales bacterium
ATAGCAGCTATTTTTGGACTTATAAGTTCTATAATGGTGATTTTCACTGGTGATGGCTCTGCTTATCAGGTAGCACAAAAACAACCTATGAAATTAGCAGCTATGGAGGGTTTGTATCAAGGTAAATCTCAAGCTGGTTTAGTAGCTATAGGCATTTTGAATCCTAAAAAAGATATCACTAATGATGAGAAACCATATTATTTCAAAATTGAAATTCCTTATTTATTATCTTTTCTCAGCAATAGAAATGTTAACTCCTATGTACCTGGTATAGAAGATCTCATCTATGGTAACGAAGAGCAAAACATTATGAGTGCTGAAGAGAAAATGGCAAGAGGACGCGTAGCTATTCAGACCTTGCAGGAATATCAAAAAGCAAAAAAAACTAATGATACTGTTAATTTGGCAGAAATTAGTAAGAAATTTAATCCTAATACTAAAGAAGGCGAGCATTTCTTAAATAATTATTTCAAATATTTTGGTTATGGATATTTAAATGATCCTGTAGAGCTCATACCTAATGTAGCTCTCACATTTTATAGTTTTCACATCATGGTGGCATTAGGATTTATATTTGTATTGTTATTTATCTTTATTTTAGTTTATGTATGGCGAGATAATATAGAAAAAAAGAAATTTTTGTTATATATAGGGTTATGGTCAATATTATTTGGTTTTATAGCATCACAAATGGGATGGATAGTGGCAGAGGTAGGTAGGCAACCATGGATAATACAAGATTTGATGCCTACAATAGCTGCAGTTACTCATTTAAGTGTTTCTACTGTGCAGACTACTTTTGTACTTTTTGCAATAATATTTACAACTTTATTGATAGCAGAGCTACGGATAATGTTTAATCAGATACGTAAGGGTCCAGATAATTTAAAAAAATAATGGAGGAAAAAAATTATGTTTGAGCAATTAAGTTATAATGCATTACAAGGATATTGGTGGCTAATAATATCAGTTTTAGGTGCCTCTCTTGTTTTTATGATGTTTGTCCAAGGTGGACAATCATTAATATATTCATTAGGTAAAAAAGAACCGCAGCTAAGTTTAATGTTGAATGCTATAGGTACTAGATGGGATCTATCTTTCACGACTTTGGTAGTTTTTGGAGGTGCTATGTTTGCTGCTTTTCCACTATTTTATAGTACTAGTTTCGGTGGAGCATACTGGCTATGGATGTTGATATTGTTTACTTTTATTTTGCAGGCCGTGTCATATGAGTTTAGAAATAAAGCTCGCAACTTTTTAGGTGCTAAAACTTATGAGTGGTTTTTATTTTTAAATGGTTTGATAGGCACTATATCTTTAGGCGTAGCTGTAGGTACTTTTTTCACAGGTGGTAATTTCGTTCATAATGATATGAATTTCGTTAGTTGGACTACAAATTGGCATGGGTTAGAGGCTTTTGCTAATATTAAAAATTTGTTATTAGGTTTTTCGATATTCTTTTTAGCTAGAATTTTGGCCATTTTATTTCTAATGAATCGTGTAGATGATGAGCAACTGTATGTAAAATCAAAAAAACAATTACTCATAAATGCAGCCGTCTTTTTAGTATTTTTCTTATCATTTGTTTTTGCTATTCTACTAGGTAATGGCTATGCAGTAGATCCTGCAACTCAATTAGTATATGTAGAGAAATACAAATACTTTAATAATTTTATCGAGTTACCATGGTTGGGTATCTTATTTTTAATTGGCGTAGTGTTAGTATTATTAGGAATAGCTACACCATATTTGAAAAATAAAAAATTAGGAACTAAAGGTATCTGGTTTGCTGGCTTTGGAACGTTTTTTACGGTGCTTGCATTATTCCTATGTTTGGGATTTAATAATACTGTTTTCTACCCTTCATTAGTAGATATGCAGTCTAGTCTGACTATACACAATGCTTCGTCGAGCAGATATACATTGATAGTGATGTCTTATGTATCTCTACTTGTGCCTTTTGTAGTTGCATATATTGTCTATAGTTGGAGACAACTTTTAAAGAAAAAGTTTACTGCAGATGAAATATCTGAAAGTGATACAGCATATTAATTTTTTTTAAAAAAGTATAAATTATGTATTGGAGAGAAATTTTATGGCTTATTTCGTGGCCACTGATGATTTGGGTAATGTATGTAGTCATCACTAGTGCTATCAAAAAATATGAAAGCAAAGTGAAAGGCTAAAAATAAAGCTAATAAATAATATATTATATAATACATTGATTAAGTGTAGTGATAAAGACTATTAGAATTAATATTAAGTAATAACTATTAGTAGTGTATTATAATCATTTATTATCTAAAACATATCTAACCCTAATTATTTTTATTTGCATTGGCTGATTTTGCTATTGTATATGAATTTATTATTTGCATAAGTATAATGCCAATTAGTACGACCTTCATCTTTTGCCTTTACAGTAATTTTAGGTCCATTTTTATTTGTAGAAAAGTTGAACTGCAAATATTCAATATCACTTTTTTTATTAGTTTTCTTAAATAATTTATTATCGTCGTCAAAGACTACAAATAGATGATCTTGGTAATAGAAACAGCCTAAAACGTTATTAGCAAAATACATAGCATAGTTTAGCTCATTTGTAGATGATATTTGTATACTATACAAATCTTTGTTTTTTGGAAAAACATTAATCACAAAAATAGTAGAATCGTTGTAGTAATCACATTTTTTTTCAAAAGTTACAACACTATCTAATATTGGCTTAATAGTGGTATCTTTGATAGTAACAAATGGTAACTGAATAATTTTAAGATCTTGGCTATTTGCTACAAAACTAATTGTACAAAAAAATATTATTAACAGAGCAACATGTTTTTTCATAATTTTAATCTTTAAAAATTTATGTAAAATTAATTTTTTTTGCATAATAACATATTTTATTCAAAAAAATAAATTATACCCATGTATGCTCGAAAAATATTCATTATTAAAATGATGGACATCATTTTAATAAATTGGTTAATTAAATGTAAAATATTTTAATATATTTTCTATCTAATTGTCAATAAGTATTTTACGAAATAATATATCTAATTGTTTAAAATAAGTAATGATATTTGATTAATAATTTTTATATGCTTAATGACATTATCAATGAATATTTGCTTCAATAATTTAAATACAATTTAATTTTTATTAATTTGTATCATTATCTATAAACAAAATGTATTAATTGTATTTTTTCTAATTTTATATATCATTATTTAATTTAAACAATTATCGCCAAAATCAAAAATTATCTAGAAATATATTTGACAATGTAAAATATATTACGAAAAATCAATAAAAAAAGGGACTTAAGTCCCCTTTTTATTTTAAATATAAAATATTAATAAATGATATTATTCTTGATTATCTTCTGGTTGTTGATTATTAATTTCAGGAGTAGGCTCATCACTAACAACTTCAAATTCAAACTCAGCATAAATATCTCTGTAGATATGAGTTTTTGCTTTGTAAGTGCCAATTTGTTTAATGTGTTCATCTGGAATAGAAATGGTTTTGCGATCTACCTCGAAATTATATTGATCTAGAATAGCATCTGCTATCATTGCTGTAGTAACACTACCGTATATTCTACCAGTATTTTGAGCTACTTTAGTTTTTACAATTAATTTTACTTGATTTAATTTTTCAGCTAGAGCTTTAGCATCTGCTAAAGTTTTTTCTTCTTTAGCACTTCTCTGCTTTTTAATTTCTTGATACATTTTTTTATTTGATGTAGTAGCTGGTATAGCATATCCTTTAGGGATCAAAAAATTGCGAG
>JAGPGB010000006.1:0-14327 GCA_018056215.1 Bacteroidales bacterium
TTTCCAAGCTATAGAAATATGGTTCTCCTTAAAACCTGATTTATTTAAGCAAAATCCTTGTGCTTTTAAATATAAAATCTTATCTTTATAACAAATTAAAAATCTAAGTTTTCATCAACAACCTTGTGAAACTTGACAAATAGAAACTTCTAAAAGTGAGCCAACTCCATTGCCTGATAAAACAAAGGAATAAATTTTTAATAACTTTATCCTTTTGTTTTGCCTTGATTTAATTTAAAAAAAGATATTTAGTTTCATAAAATAACAATTAGATTAAAATACTTAAGTATTTTACTTTTTGTTAATTTTCCAATAATATTTTTAAAATTTCAATTTAATAAAAGATTTGTAATAAAATTTTTTTGTTAGAAAAAAAATTATTACTTTTGCAAACCAAAATTGTTGAAAAATAAAATCAATGGATACATTAAGTTATAAAACGGTACATTTGAATGCTCAGACAGTGAATAAGGAATGGGTATTAGTAGATGCAGCTGGTCAAACTCTAGGGCGATTAGCATCAAGAGTAGCATATGTTTTAAGAGGGAAACACAAACCTGGATATACACCTCATGTAGATTGTGGTGATAATGTGATAGTTATTAATGCTGATAAAGTAGTTTTAACTGGTAATAAATTTCATCAAAAAATGTATTATCATTATACAGGTTATCCACATGGTCAACGTGGAGAATCAGCAGAAGACATAATTAAACGTAAACCTACTTTTTTAGTAGAACATGCTGTCAAAGGTATGTTACCTAAAAATAGATTAGGAAGACAAATTTTTAAAAATTTATATGTTTACGCAGGTGCAGAGCATCCTCATCAAGCACAAACACCTAAAGTCATTGATATTAATAAAATAAAATAGTAGAGCATGGACAATAAAATAATTTCTGGTAGAAGAAAAGAAGCTATTGCTAGAATACGTCTTATAAAAGTAGAAGATGGTAAGCAAGAGATTATTATTAATAATAGAGATTATAAAGAATATTTCCCTTCATTATCTTTACATTATATCGTAGAGCAACCATTAAAAATAACTGAAACATTAGGACAATATAGTGTAAAAGGTAGATTAGATGGCGGTGGTATAAAAGGACAAGCTGAAGCTTTACGTTTAGCTATAGCTAAAGCTTTAGTAGAAGAAAATCCAGAATTCAAACCAATATTAAAGAAACATAAACTTTTAACTAGAGATTCTCGTATGGTTGAACGTAAAAAACCTGGTCAACCCAAAGCACGTAAAAAGAATCAATTCTCTAAGCGTTAATGCTGATGAAATATCAAAGTTTAGTATCCAAATTATTGAGACTACAAAATTATTGTGCTACTCAATAATTGATATAATTAAGGAATGTAAACAAAAAAAATAATAAATGGAACAATTAACATTTGATCAACTCCTAGAAGCTGGATGTCATTTTGGACATCTAACTCGTAAATGGCATCCTAATATGGCTCCATATATTTTTATGGAAAAAAATGGGATACACATAATAGATCTAAATAAAACTCTAGCAAAATTAGAAGAAGCTAATCAAGCTGGTTATAATTTAGGTCGTGCTGGCAAAAAAATACTATTTGTAGGTACAAAAAAACAAGCAAAAGAAATTATTGGCAATGCAGCAAAAAGTATTAACATGCCATATATTACTGAACGCTGGCCTGGTGGATTACTTACTAATTTTGTCACTATTAGAAAATCTATCAAAAAAATGCAACAAATTGACAAAATGATGAATGATCCTACTTTTTCTAATATTTCTAAAAGAGAAAGATTGCAGTTAGCTAGGCAAAGAGCTAAATTAGAAAAAACTTTAGGATCAATAGTAAATATGGTACGTCTACCGAGTGCTATTTTTGTAGTAGATATTGTAAAAGAACATATAGCTGTAGCTGAAGCTCATAAATTAAATATCCCTGTTTTCGCTATCATAGATACTAATGCTAATCCTCAATTAGTTGATTACCCTATACCAGCTAATGATGATGCTGCTAAATCTATCCAAACAATTTTAGAAAGTTTCGTAGAATCAGTGAAAAAAGGTCTCAATGAAAGAATAGGTGCTATGGAAGATGCTGAAAAAGAAGATGAAGAATTTAGCGAAGAAAAATTAAAAGAAAAGAAAATTAAAGTTATAGAAGCTTCTGTAGACGCAGAAGAAGAAGGAAAAGGAAATAAACAACGTAGAACAAGAAAAAAGGAATAATTGTATGTCAAACATTAGTGCAAAAGATGTTTATAAACTTCGTGATCTCACTGGGTTAGGTGTGATGGATTGTAAAAAAGCTTTAGAAGAAGCCGAAGGTGATTTCGATAAAGCTATAGAAATTTTAAGAAAAAAAGGTCAAAAAGTCGCTAGTAATAGAGCTGATAGATCTGCCAATGAAGGTATAGTAATTACTAAAATATCTGATGATAAATCTTTTGGTATTATCATGATGCTCAATTGCGAAACAGATTTCGTTTCTAAAAATGAAGAATTTGTTAATCTAGCAAATGATATTTCAAACATAGCTTTACAAAATAAAATAAAATCATTAGAAGATCTTTTGAAAGCAACTATTAACGGTTTTACCGTAGAGCAAAGTATTAATAACTACATGGGAAAATGTGGCGAAAAAATTCAAATTTCCCATTATCAATATATTGAAGCTCCTTTAGTAATTGGTTATAATCACCATAATGGCCGTGTAGGTGCTCTAATAGGACTATCTAAATCTTCTGAAAAAGCTCAAGAACTTGGTCATAATTTAGCTATGCAAATAGCTGCTATGAATCCATTAGCTATTGACAAAAGTGATGTTTCTCAAGATGTTATAGATAAAGAGTTAGATGTAGCTAGAGAATTAGCTAGAAAAGAAGGCAAACCAGAAGATCTAATCGAAAAAATCGCTCAAGGCAGATTAAATAAATTTTACCAGGAAAGTACTCTTCTTAACCAAGAATACATCATGGAAAATGACAAAAATGTTAATGATTATATTAAATCTATTGATCCAGAAATTAAAGTTACTAAATTTTATAGATTTGCTCTAGGATCATAAACTAATCGACTATTTTTTCATAATAATAATTTTTTTCATTAAGAGCCTCATTTTTGAGGCTCTTTTTGATTTAAAGAAAATACTTTTATTGAATAAATTTTAATTAAAAAACAAACTATAAAATTAATTAAATAAATGTTTAAATTAAGTAATGATATATTAATTTAAATAAATTATTGTTTACACTTTTTAAATTGTATCTATTATAAGAAATATTAAATATCATTAATTTTAATAAATATTCGTATAAAATCTTTATTAATAATAGTTTAAACCTTTTAAAAATAAATAATTAAATATCATTAATTAATTTAAACAAAAAAAATGTTATTTTGTAAAAATGCTTAATATCTGATAGATAGAAGATATTTCAAAAAGTTTTCATATCTATAAATAAAATAAAAAAAGAGACACATTCAAATATGTCTCTCTTTTTATTTAAAAATTATATTTACAAAAGAGAATTTATTTTTTCTACGCTTTCTTTAGCATCACCATAAAGCATAGCAGTATTTTCTTTATAGAATAATGGATTTTCTACACCTGCATAACCGACAGCCATAGATCGTTTCATAACAATAACTCTTTTAGCTTTCCAAACCTCAATTACTGGCATACCATATATAGGGCTAGAAGGATCTTCCTGAGCACCAGGATTCACAGTATCATTAGCACCGATGACTAATACTACATCCGTTTCAGGAAGTTCTGGATTTATTTCATCCATTTCTAGCACAATATCATAAGGCACATTAGCCTCTGCTAATAATACATTCATATGGCCAGGCAACCTACCAGCAACTGGATGGATACCAAATTTTACTGTTTTACCTTCATTTCTAAGTTTCTCAACAAGATCATGAATAGGATACTGAGCTTTAGCTACAGCCATACCATAGCCTGGAACAATAACAATAGACTGAGCTTCTTTTAACCATTCTGCTGCCTCATCATGTGTAATTGAAGTAACTTTCCCTTCAATTTTAGCACCAGTTTTAACCTCTTGACCGAAACCACCTGATATTACTGCAAAAAAAGATCTATTCATAGCTTTGCACATAATAATAGATAAAATAGCACCAGAACTACCTACCAAAGCTCCAGTAACTATCAATAAATCATTACCTAAGGTAAATCCAGAAGCTGCAGCTGCCCATCCTGACAAAGAGTTTAGCATAGAGATAACTACAGGCATATCTGCACCACCTATTGCCATTACTAACATTAAGCCAAAAAATGCAGCTATAGCGGTCATTATAGCTAAATAAGGCATACCATCAACTCCTGTAGCTTGTACAAAAAATACGCCTAAAACTACAGATACTACTAATAATAATATATTAATAATATCTTTACCCTTATAAACAACAGGTTTGGGAGTTACCTTTCCTGTTAATTTACCCCATGCTATCAATGAACCAGTAAACGTAATAGCACCTATAAAAACTCCAAGATATATTTCTACATAATGAATTGTTCTTTCAGCACCTAATAAATCTAATGTTTTAGGATCTATATATGAACCATATCCTACTAAAACTGCTGCCAACCCAACGAAACTATGTAACATAGCTATTAATTGTGGCATTGCCGTCATCTGCACTTTTCTAGCCACTAATATGCCAATTACAGATGCTATTAACATAGCAATAATAATAAAACCATACCCCTGAATATTCCCCAATAAAGTAGCTACAACCGCTATTATCATACCAATAATGCCATAGATAACTCCTCTTTTAGCTGATTCTTGATTAGATAAACCAGAGAGACTTAAAATAAATAATATAGAAGCAAATAAATATGCTGCTGTTTGTATTTCTGCTGATATCATAAACTAAATTATTTTTTAAACATTTTTAACATTCTATAAGTAACTAAAAAACCACCTACAATATTTATACAAACAATTAATATTGAAATAAAGGCTAAAATAGATTTGGCATCTGTAATATTTGATTGCATCTGCAGCAGTCCACCGATAATTATAATCCCACTGATAGCATTAGTAACTGACATCAATGGTGTATGTAAGGCATGAGTAACATTCCATATCACATTCCACCCGACAAATACAGCTAAAACAAAGACAGTCATATGCCTCATAAAATCTGGAGGAGCTACTTTACCTAAGAAAAACAAACAAATACCCACGATAATGATGTAAATTGCATTATTTATCAATTGTTTACTTAGTTTTTTAGCTTTAGATATAGAGTCTTGTTCAATAGATTTAGAAATGATAGGTTTTTGTGCACTAACAGGTAATGGCTCTGGAGGCCAATTGATTTTACCATTATACACTACTACAGCACGCTTGATAACATCATCATTCATATTGATATTAAATTTATCAGCAGTGCCCAGCTCTTCTAAAAAATTAATTAAATTATTACCATATAAATAGCTAGCTTGAGTAGGCATCATATTAACTTTCCCTAAAATTGTAACTCCATTATCAGTAGTAATAATTTCATCTTTTTTAGTCAAAACACAATTACCACCTGTAGGAGCAGCTAAATCAACGATCACAGAGCCACATTTCATAGCATTCACATGATCTTCAAATAATAATTTAGGAGCTTCTTTACCAGGTATTTGAGCAGTAGTGATAATAATATCAACTTCTTGAGCTTGTTTTTTAAAGAGAGCTAACTCAGCTTTTATATAAGCCTCACTCATTTCTTTGCTATATCCTGTTTCAGTAGAACCATCCTCTTCAAGGTCAACAGTAATAAATTGAGCACCCATAGATTGTACTTGCTCGGCAGTTTCTTTTCTAGTATCAAAAGCTCTCACGATGGCTCCTAATGATTTAGCTGTACCTATAGCAGCCAATCCTGCTACACCAGTTCCTATTACTAAAACTTTAGCAGGATCTACTTTGCCAGCAGCAGTAATTTGACCATTAAGGAATCTACCAAAATGGAAAGCAGCTTCTACGACAGCTCTGTAACCAGCAATATTAGACATCGATGAAAGAACATCCATTTTTTGAGCTCTAGAAATACGTGGTATTGCATCCATAGCCACAGCATTGATGCCTTTCTCAGCTAATTTTGTTAAAAGTTGCTGATTGAGTGCTGGATACAAATAAGATAAAACCAAAGTGCCAGGTTTCATCAAATTAATTTCTTGATCAGTAGGGGGCTGCACTTTAAAAACAATGTCAGCAATTGAATACAATTCTTCAGCACTATCAACAATATTAGCACCGGCATTTAAATAATCCTCATCTGTGTATTTGGCTTTTAGACCAGCATTAGATTGAATGTAAACATCATATCCCAATTTTTTTAATTTCGAGATATTTTTAGGTGAAATAGCAACTCTATCTTCGTTAGGATCTATTTCTTTAGGGATAATTATTTTCATTTTTTTATTTTGTTAAAAAAAACTTCAAAAGTAAAAAATTTTTTTAAAATAAAAAAAGGCTTTATGCAAAACACAAAGCCTTTTTAATTAAAAATTATTAAAATGGATTAAACAAGTCCTTGAGCTATCATAGCATCAGCTACTTTAACAAATCCACCAATATTAGCACCTTTTATATAATTCACTTTATCACCTTCTTTACCATATTTCAAGCAAGTGTTATGAATATTAATCATAATTTCATGTAATTTACTATCAACCTCTTGAGGTGTCCAGCTAATATGCATAGCATTTTGAGTCATTTCTAAGCCAGAAACAGCTACACCACCAGCATTAGCAGCTTTAGAAGGGCCATAAGGAATATTATTTTCTTGTATGTATTTCATAGCTTCTAAAGTTGTAGGCATGTTAGCAGCTTCTACATAACATTTGATACCATTTTTTACAAGATTTTTAGCATCCTCTATACCTACTTCATTTTGAGTAGCACAAGGAATAGCTATATCACAAGGTACACTCCAAGGTTTTTTGCCAGCATAGAATTCTACATTATATTTATCAGCATAATCTTTCACTTTATCTCTACCGGACAATCTCATTTCTACCATGTAATCAACTTTTTCTCCAATTACACCATTAGGATCGTATATATAACCATCAGGACCTGATAGAGTAACAACTTTACCACCTAATTCAGCAACTTTTTTAGCAACTCCCCAAGCCACATTACCAAAACCTGATATGGCAACAGTTTTACCTTTAATATCCATACCCATAGTTTTGAGAATCTCTTGAGTGAAATAAACAACACCAAAGCCAGTTGCTTCAGGACGAATAACACTACCACCATATTCTAACCCTTTACCAGTGAGAACGCCAGTAAATTCATTTTTAATACGTTTGTATTGGCCAAAGAGATAACCGATCTCACGAGCACCTACACCAATATCACCAGCTGGTACATCAGTGTTTGGACCAATATATCTAAAAAGTTCAGTCATGAATGATTGGCAAAAACGCATTATTTCTGCATCAGATTTACCACGTGGATCGAAATCTGAACCACCTTTGCCACCACCCATAGGTAGAGTAGTAAGAGAATTCTTAAAAACTTGTTCAAAAGCTAAGAATTTCATAATACTCAAATTAACACTGGGATGGAAACGTAACCCACCTTTGTAAGGACCAATAGCAGAATTCATTTCTACTCTAAATCCTCTATTTACATGCATCTCACCTTTATCATCCATCCAAGGCACTCTAAACATCACCACTCTCTCTGGTTCTACCATTCTTTCTAAAATCTTTGCTTGTTTGTACTTGGGATGTTCCTCAATGTAAGGGATTAATGATTCTACAATTTCCCTAACTGCTTGGTGAAATTCATTCTCACCTGGATTTCTGGCTATTACATGAACCATGAAATCATCGACAATCTTTTTGTAATCTGTCATAGCTTTTTTATTTTGGCTTTTTGCAAAGTTATAACTTTTTATCTTACTATTAATCACATTTAAATTTTTATTATTTATTATTATTATTAATATTGTTATCTTTTTTAATAATACATTGATTTATAAATAATTATATTTTTAAAATATTTAATAAATTTATTTTATCAAATTTATTATTGTTATGTATTAATATATTTATTGATTATTATTATATTTTGAATTGTTTATTTTAATAATAATTAATGATTTTTATACAATTAAATTAATATTAAATAAATTTTCTAATTTTGTTAATAAAGTAAATTTTATAGATTTATAAATGTTAATAGGAATATTAAGTGATACTCACAGTAGTCTACCAAAAGAATCAAAAGATTTTTTTAAAGATTGTGATGAAATTTGGCATGCAGGAGATATTGGTGACATTAAAATATTGAATGAGCTACAAGAGATAGCACCTACATACGCAGTATATGGTAATATAGACGATAGTCAGATAAAGCAAACTACTTCGGAAGAATTATTTTTTCAGCGAGAAGGAGTTAAAATTTATATAAAACATATAATAGGCCATCCAAATAAATATCAAAAAGATATATTAACAAAGCTAACAGAATATAGACCTGATTTAGTAATAGCGGGACATTCGCATATATTGCAAATA
The DNA here is from genome assembly GCA_018056215.1 of Bacteroidales bacterium. Classification (GTDB taxonomy): domain Bacteria; phylum Bacteroidota; class Bacteroidia; order Bacteroidales; family DTU049; genus DTU049. The sequence continues at coordinate 8,548 of JAGPGB010000006.1, forward strand.
ATTTATGATAAAAAAAATAAATGGCTTTTTATTAATCCAGGTGCAGCAGGTAAATATGGATTTCATCAAAAAATCACACTAGTAAAATTAAAAATAGAAAATAGCAAAATAAGTAATGCTCAAATCTTTGAAAAAGAAAAACAATAAAATATTAAAAAAATTATTAAAGAATTCTAATTTTAGCAAATTTGAGGATAATATGTTTTTTGCCAACATTTTCGAAATCTACAACAGCTTTAGCTTCTGAATTATTCCCTTCAATACTAACTATTTTACCAATGCCAAACTTATTATGTTCTATTACCATTCCTTCTTTTAATTTATTAAGCAATTTAATACCAAGGAAAAAAGTTTTGTCTTTAGTATCCACCTCATTTTTATCTGGGAGTCTTTTTGGTTTATCATTACTAGGTCTTTTAGTATAATTTTGATTTTGATTAAAATTATTCGGTAAACTTTTTTGGTGATATTTACCATTGAGAAATAATTTTTGAGATTTAGCATCGAAATGTTCATTATCCATCTCGAAAATAAATCTACTAGGTTCATTAAAACGTACAACACCTTTACTGAACCGTGTCATAGCAAAGCTGATATACAACCTTTTTCTAGCTCTAGTAATAGCGACATAGAATGTACGCCTTTCCTCTTCTATAGCTCTAGCATCCATCAAACTATTAAAATGTGGTAATATATTTTCCTCTACACCTACAACAAACACATTATCAAATTCTAATCCTTTAGCATTATGAATAGTCATGAGAGAAATCACATTATCATCATCCATATCATCATTAGAAGTAATGAGAGAAATAACTGCTAAGTAATCCTGAAGTGTTGGGAACATACCATCATTTTCTTCCTCGAAATGTTCAGTATAATCTCTAATACCTGATAATAAAGCATCTAAGTTTTCTGCTCTTTCGTGGCTATCAGCCTCAGCATATTTGTAATAACCAGTTTCATAAATAATAGCTTTAGCCATAGTGAAAGCATCTAACTGATCCAATACTAGTCTATACTTTTCCATTGAAGCATGAAAGGTTTTTATTCGCAGTTGAGTAGGCTTACTAATATCTAGATCATATTCATCGATATGCGATAATAATGTACTAAAAGTCAAATCACTATTGGTATAAAAAGCTTCTTGCAATTTAAGAGCCGTAGTATTACCAATGCCACGAGGAGGTAAATTAATTATACGTTTAAAAGATTCTATATCATTGGGATTACAAATAAATTTAAAATAAGCTAAAACATCTTTAATTTCTTTTCTTTCATAAAAAGACATACCACCATAGATGCGATAAGGCAAATTCAAACGTCTGAGCTCATCTTCTAGAGCACGAGATAGTGCATTCACACGATATAAAATAACAAAGTCTTTATAATTATAATGATAATTTTGAATTACCTGAAAAATATTACTAACAACTTTACGAGCTTCCTCGTGCTCATTATCAGCAGTTAATATAGCAATAGGCTCTCCTAATTCGTTATCTGTAACGATTTTTTTTTCAATTTTTGCCTTGTTATAACTAATCAAATTATTAGATACATCTACTATACGCTTTGTTGATCTATAATTGCGAGTAAGGATAAAAGTTTTCAAATTAGGGAAATCTTGTTTCAGTTGAAAAATATTACCAATATTAGCACCACGAAAAGAATAAATACTTTGTGAATCATCGCCTACCACACAAAGTTGTTCATTAAGATCGGCTAATTGCTTCACAATAGCATATTGAGCATAATTAGTGTCTTGATACTCATCAACTAAAATATAAGTATATTGATCCTGATAATTTCTAAGAACATCAGGGAAATTATTAAATATTTTATAAGTAAAAAGCAGTAAATCATCAAAATCTAATACATTCATCCTTCTACACCTTTGCCAATATTCTAAATAAATATCAACTACATGAGGTTGCCCAAATTTAGTATCATCAATAATCATTTCTTGATTTTCTGCATAATCATATGGGTCTATGAGCATCATTTTAGCTTGAGAAATACGAGTTTGAACAAGATCTGGCTTATGTCTCTCACTAACTTTCATATCTTTAATAATATCTTTTAGTAAACTTCTAGTGCTTTCAGTGTCAAAGACTGTATAACTGCTAGTATGGCCGATTAGTTCAGCATTTTTTCTAATAATTTTTGAAAAAACACTATGAAAAGTGCCAGCAGCAATGGCTCGAGCTTTTTTATCACCAGCATATGTATGAATTCTACTCTTTAACTCATTAGCAGCTTTATTAGTAAATGTAAGAGCCATAATATTATCTGACTTGAAACCATGATCTAATAAATATAAAATTTTATAAGTAAGTACACGAGTTTTACCACTACCAGCACCTGCGATGATCATCATTGGACCATCAAGATATTTTACAGCATTTAATTGCTCATCATTTAATTCCTTTGTATATATGTCCGCCATAATTTTAATTAAAATTAATCAATATTTTTTAAGCATCCTTTAATGATACATAATCCTTAACATTACTTCAATAATTATTTTTTGATCTTATCTGTCTTTCATTAAAAGTACCTTATTTTTTTAAAAAAAATTTTTAATGCAAATATACAATAAATTATTAAAAAAATTTAAATCAAAATCTATAATCCGATCTACAAATTAAATTAATAAAATTAGTAAAAGAGTAAATAAATATTAATTATAAAAGATAATAACATAAAAGAGATTAATAAGAGATAAAATAATTATAAAAGATAAAAGGTTGTAGGAGTTAATGAGTATAAGGTAGGGTAAATAAAAAGGGATGTTAGGTAAAATAAAATTTTACCTAACATACAAACAGACAAATAAAATATTTATGTTAAACTTTTCATGTTAAATATTTTTACTAATTTTGTAAAAAATAAAATTATGGAATATACAGCTGAAAACATTCAAAAGATTCTTGCTCTTACTAAAGAAGGTAAGCGTGAATTTTTAGATAATCTCTATGATTTTCTCAATAGTAATAGATTAACAGCACTAGATTATCAGAGGATTAAAATATTATCAACGGCACCCATTTGTCCAAGATGTCATTGCGAATATGTAACTAAAGCTGGTAAGAGTGATGGCAGACAAGTATATAAGTGCAAAAAATGTGGTTATAGATTCAGAGAAACTGCCAAATCACTTGTCTATTATTCTCATAAATACTATCTTTTAATGGATTACATAAAATGTATGTTAGAAGGTAAAAGCCTCAGAGCATGTGCTAGAGAGGTTGGCATTAGTTTACCAACAAGTTTCAAATGGAGACATAAAATTTTGGCAGCTATCCAAGGATTAGAAGGAGGAATTAGCTTCTCTGGAATAACTGAAAATGATGAATTATTAATGCAATATTCTGAAAAAGGACGTAAATTTAAAACTTTAGAAGAAAAAGAGCAAGCTATGAAAACTGTTCATCCTAATGTAGCTGTATTAGTGATGACTGATAGAGAAGGTAATTTACTTTTTAAACATACTGGGGAACATAAAGTCCAAAATAGTCAGATAAAGGAAGAGTTAAAGCGTAGAGTATCAGAGAACAATTTAATATGTTTTAAACCAAACGAAGAGTTCGAGCAAGCAGTTAAAGAATCACCTAGTAAAAAGGTATTAGTGATGCATAAAACAAAAGGATTATCTATTTATAGTGTTAATGTAGCAGAGAAAAAGATTACTAATTTTTTAGTTTGGATGATGAGATTTAGAGGAGTAGCTACAAAGTATTTGCAGAACTATCTAATGTGGTTTGTAATTATGAATAAGTATTTAAAAGATAAGGTAGAATCAGACATTGGACGACTATTAAACTTGTCATCGCATGATAGGTGGGCATGGGAGCGGTATTTTAAATTATTGAAATTAAAATATTAAAATATCATATAAAGTTAAACAAAAATATAAATTCCAATTTCTTACCATCTCTCTTTGCCTCTTTCTATTTTCACTTCTTTCAAATTTAATGCGTTCATCACATTGGCCTTTAACCCTTTTACATAAGGTTGTATCAACCTTATTGATACATCATAATATAATGGTACTACAGGCATCTCTTCTATTAGTATTTTATTCATTTCTTTTATTATTTCATATTTCCTATTATCAGCTGTCTGCAATAATTTTTCATATAAATTATCAAATGTAGAATTTTGGAATCTTGTATAATTTGGTCCATTAGGTGGTATGTTTTTGCTGTAAAATACTGCAAAATAATTTTCGGCTTCAGGGTAATCTGCTATCCAACTTCCTCTGAAAAAATTAGCTTGTCCTTTATACATTAAGTCTCTCAAAGTAGCTGGAGGTATTACTTCTATATTAATATCTAATCCTATCTTTGTTAATTGGTTTTGAATAAATTCTGCTAAATCTATATATGTATCATTTGTTAAAAGTGTGATCTTATCTTTATTTTCACTATTCAAATATCCAGATTTTATCAACAATTGTTTCGCTTTTTGAGGATTGTATTCTAAATATTTTGTTTCGCTATCTAATGGATTTAATATTGGTGGAATAAAGCCTTGTATTGATGGGTATCCCAAGCTATTTCTAAGATATTTCATCATAGAAACTCTATCTATCCCTAGGGATATGGCTTGTCGTAATTCTTTATTATTAAATGAAGAATTTTTATCAATTAAAAACCCCAAATATTCAGTATTAAGGAATAAGCTTTTTTGAAATATATATTTATCTTTATATTCTTCTTTTAGTTCTCCATCTCTTGTTAATAATATGTCTTTGAATGATGGGTCTATACCTGATAAAAAATCAAATTTTCCTAGCATAAAGTCCATAAATGCTACTTGTTTATCTTTAATAAATGAGATAGATATCCCATCTAAATATGGTAGTTTATTGCCCAAATTATCTCTTTCAAAATAATTATCGTTTTTTGCTAATATTAGTTTGACGTCTTTTTTCCAATATTTGTATACAAATGGTCCAGTTCCTATTGGGTGTCTAGAAAATTCATCACCATATCTTTTAATTGCTTCTTCAGGTATAATGCTGCAATATGGCATAGCCAGGATAGACAAAAATGATGTAAATGGTTTTGCTAAATGTATTATCACCGTTGTGTCATTAGGAGATTCCATCCATAGTTTATTATCTTTCCTTGCTACTGAGTTTAGAATCCATCTACCAGGAGATGCTGTTTCATCAGATGCTAATCTCTGCAAGCTATACACTACATCTTGTGCTATTAACTTTCTAGTATTGTCTTTGAAACATATATCTTTGTGAAAATACACATCATTTCTTAAATAAAATGTATATTTACAAAGATCATCAGATATTTCCCAGGATTTAGCTATACTTGGTACTATGCGTAGTGAATCATCTAAACTCACTAAGGTGTTGTACAATTGTTGTATCACCCATATATGTGCTTGGTCTCTAGCAAATGCAGGATCTAAAGAGTATATACCAGAAGGTTGATTATAATGAAATATTTGCTTGCTTTCTTGAAAATCTTTTTTATCTTTATGACAGCTAATTATTATTAAGCTTGTAAAGATTAATAATATTTTTAGTAAATCATTTATTTTGAAATTTCTATAATTATTTGCTTTCATTTTAATTTAATATTTTAAAATCCGATGGTAATTTTGAAATGTAATCTAGTATTAGCTATATCCCAACTATTTTGAGGTTCTTTTGGTACAGCTATAGCAGTCCATATCCATCCTATGCGTGTTTTTAGTTGAAAAGCAATGCCAGCACTTTGGTAATTTCCCCATTGTGATGGATATCTCTCTACTCT
>JAGPGB010000006.1:14427-16871 GCA_018056215.1 Bacteroidales bacterium
CCCAACTATTTTGAGGTTCTTTTGGTACAGCTATAGCAGTCCATATCCATCCTATGCGTGTTTTTAGTTGAAAAGCAATGCCAGCACTTTGGTAATTTCCCCATTGTGATGGATATCTCTCTACTCTTGCAAATTGATAAAAAAATCTAAAATATGTATTCTCATTTCCACTTAGAGCAAGGCCAGACTCTATTTTATATAGTTGTAATGCTGGTATTCTCTCTTCTTCTATTCCTAAAATATCATTAATACCACCTACTAATATAGCTTGATTTTTTAAAATTGTTTTATTAGAGTAAACGCCTTTTTGTAATATATTGAAATATAATGATATGTTTTTATGTATTGAAATATATTTAATAGCATCTAAATAAGTTTCAGTAAGTAATTGATTAATTTTATTTTCATTTTCTGCATTAATATTTGTTGCACTATTTCCTAAATTTGTTTGCAATAATATTTTAAAGCCTTTGTGAGGGTTAAACATATTATCTAATTTCGAATATTGTCCTCCTAAATTTAAGTATGTAAATTTATAATCATTGTAAATTATGCTATCAGCCTGTTCAAATGCTGTTGATTGTCTTTGTCCTGCACCGAAAAATATCTCTTTTTGTAGAGTTCTATCTGTACTATAGAAATTCAGTACTTCTTCAGTATAACCATAGGTAGTATCTTGCACTCTCATTTTGAATGTGCCACTAATAGATAAGGGTAATCCAGCTATGTATGGCACTCCAAGGTTTATATTTACATTTTGATAATTATTCCCTAGGTTTATTAGTAAATGCCATCTTTCGCCCCAGCCAATTAGATCTGCAAAATCACCCCGAATGTAGCCATTAAATTGCCAATTTTTTAATCCCGAATTTAATTTTGCAAAACCTAACATCCCTTCTATATTATTTTTAGGTTTTATCTTAATATTTAGGTGTAATGTAGCAGTGCTGTCATTGAGTAATTGTATCATTGGTTTGTCAGACAAATAAATAAAATCAAATAGTATTTTATTTGATTCTAATAATAAAATTTCTTTATTTAAAGGCTCAGACAAATTTATATTTAGCATTCTTAATAATCTTTTTTCTTTCAAAGGTGGTGGAGTATCCCATTTCACTGATATTATGTCTATTTTTTTATTTTTATTTAATGTAGCATTAATAATTACTTTTTTTGCTTTAATACTATCTATTGAGAATGTGAGCTCTGCTAGTAAATATCCATCTTCCCAATATGGAGTGAGTATTTGATTAATTACTTCATTTTTTTGTCCAGCATTCCATTTTTGTAATTGCTCTTTTGAGATGTTTAGCTCTTCATTAGATAATTTTATTTTACCGTCCCAAACCACAGAATAGCCTTGTTTTTCTATATTGTCTAACCATTGCAATGTAGCATTAATTGAAGTATCTAATGCTAAAAATTGTGTAAAAGCAAATATTGGAAAATAAAAAACAAATACAAAAAAAATTAATTTAAATCTTCCCATTTTATAGGGTCTATATTATTAGCTATTAAATATTGATTAGCTTTAGAGAAATGATGACAACCAAAAAAACCTCTATTAGCACTAAGTGGTGATGGATGGGCAGCTTTCAATATTAAATGTTTTGTATTATCTATTAGTTTCTCCTTTTCTTGAGCATAAGCCCCCCACAGCATAAAAACCAAATGTTCTTTTTTATTAGATAAATTTTCTATTGCTGCATTTGTGAATTTTTCCCATCCTATGTTGCGATGAGATTCTGGTGTATTCTCTCGCACTGTAAGTATAGCATTAAGCAAAAAAACTCCTTGTTTAGCCCATCCAGTTAGATCTCCATGCTCTGGTGGATTTATATTCAAATCTTCTTTTAATTCTTTGAATATATTCTGTAAACTTGGCGGCTTTACTACACCCTTAGGTACTGAAAAACATAAGCCATGAGCTTGTCCATATCCGTGATATGGATCCTGCCCTATGATAACAATTTTTACTTTATCAAAAGGAGTCAGATTGAAAGCATTAAAAATTAATTGTCCTGGTGGAAAAACTCTATATTTCTTTTTATCTTCTAATAAAAATTTTTTGATTTCTAAAAAATATGGTTGCTGAAACTCATCTTTTAACACTTCTAACCAACTACTCTCTATATGAGGATTTATTTCCATAATTATTAATTTATGCAAATTTAATGAAAAAATATCTTCTTTTTTCAAATATTTTTTTAATTAAAATAATTTTTGTACCTTTGCACTCTAAAATTAAAAATTATGTCTAAAGTTTGTCAAATATCAGGGAAAAAGTCTTTAGTAGGTAATAAAGTATCTCACTCTAATCGTAAAACCAAACGTCGTTTTTATCCAAATTTACAAACTAAAAAATTTTATTGGCCAGAGGCAGGGCAATGGATTACACTCAAAGTATCTACTAGTGTGATGCGTGATATTAATAAAAAAGGTAT
>JAGPGB010000154.1 GCA_018056215.1 Bacteroidales bacterium
GGCGAAAAATCTCCTTTTTTAGTTTTTTTACAAAAAGGATTAGTAAAATTTAATTATTTAGATACTAATAATAAAAATCTGATTTTAACTATTGTGAGTGCTCCTTCACTTTTAGGATTAGCAAACGTGTTAAATGAAGATATTAATCTTTTTTCTATTATAGCTATAGAAGATAGTATGGGATGTCAGATAGATCTGAATAAAGTAAAGGTTTTAGCAATGAAAAATAAAAATTTCCTTATTAGCTTGACCAAATTATCTACTGATATGTTTAGAAATTCTATTTATAATGTTATTAGCCTTGCTCACAAGCAAATTAATGGTCGTATTGCAGATATTTTATTATTTTTGGCGAGAGAAATATATCATAGTAATACATTCACATTATCTATTTCTAGGCAAGAACTAGCTGAATTCGCTGGTTGTTCCAAAGAAAATGTGATAAAATCTTTGCGATCTCTAAATCGTGATAATATTATTAGAATTAGTGGTAAAGAAATCGAAATTCTTGATATCAAAAAATTAATAAAAATCAGTCAAAAAGGTTAATAATTTTTATTGTTAATTTGAGAATTATCTTTCATTACATTAGGAAAATAATTTGTAAATTTGATGTTTAAAAAAATGAATTATTGTGAGTAATATAGCAACACAAATGAATGTTTTGTTAGATAGATTTATTAAGTCTCCTACCAAGGATCAGCAAGTTGCTTTTATTAAATTATTAAATGGATTTTTGCAACCTACAAATAAAGATAATCATATATACATGCTTACTGGTTCTGCTGGTACAGGTAAAACTACTATTGTAGAGGCTTTAGTAGGTATGATAACATATTTAAATGATTGTGTCGAGAATGGGTTACCATTAGATATTGATTCACCAAAGAAAAAAATAAATTTATTCTTAACTGCTACTACTGGTAGAGCGGCTAGAATGTTAGAAAATCGCTGTAAATTTTCTGCATGTACAATACATAAATTAATATATACATTAGATGATAATAAATCTGAGGTATCTAGAAATAGTGTAAAATGGTATTATAAAATTGCTGATGCTATTACTGACCCTTATTCTGTGATTTTTATTGATGAGAGCTCTATGATAAGCTCACTAAATCCAACAGAAGAGAATGTGATTTTTGGTAGTGGAAATTTAATCGATGACATTTTAACTTTTGGTACTAATGCAAAAATTGTTTTTGTTGGTGATCCTTATCAGCTACCACCTATAAATGAGACTAAAACATTAGCATTAGATCCTGAACTCTTCGAAATGAAATATTTCTATCCAGTACAATTTATCGAACTAAAAGAACCTGTGCGTTTCTCAAAATTTTCTGGCATTTATCAATTAGCTTATCAAATCAGAGATAATATGCTATCTAATGAACAAACTAATCTTAATATCGAAGAAAATAGTAATGTTACTATTTATGATAATGTAGATGATTTATTAAATCAACATATAGCTACTCTAAAAAGAGATCCTACTTCTCCTATTATAATGATAGCTTACACTAATAATGTAGTTTCCACTCTCAACAAAAAGATTAGAAATACTCTGTTAAAAAATAATAAAAAATTATTGAATAATAATGAGTATGTGATGGTTACTAGAAATAATTATTTATATGATTTGATGAATGGTGAAATAGTACAAATAGTCAGTGTAGAGAATGAATGTAAAAAAATAGAACATCTGAGATTTAGAAAAGTAAAATTGCAATATGGTGAAGATATTGAAGACGAAATGAAATGTATGGTATTAGAAAATACACTAGAACCTAATTTCACATATACCTATCAAGATGAATTATTAATATTGAGTTTTATTTTTGAAAAAATTCAAAAAGAGCATCCTGATTTACTTGATAATAAAAAATTATTAATGTATAGACTACAAACTGATCCTTATTTAAATGCTTTACGCCTAAAATATGCTTATGCTATTACTTGTCATAAAGCTCAAGGAGGTGAATGGGAAGAAGTTTCTATTGTTACAGAATCCATATTATATCATTCCAAGCAACCTTCTGATTTTGTAAATAAATGGCTATATACTGCTATTACTCGCGCTAAATCTAATGTAAATCTTCTTCGTCGTCCCGCTCGACCAGTTGATTTCATTGATGAACTTAATTTTGATGTTCATTATAAAATGGGGAAATTTATTCCTCGTTTTTACACCGGTTATATTCATGTAAAAGATATGAAATTATGGACAGCTAAATCTGGCGTCGACTATGTATCTATTGATAGTGATGAGATATTATTAATTCAAGAAAATAAAATAGAATGTGACATGCCAGATAGCCTACCTTGTTACGCCTTTTGTAAAAATGGTAAAATTATTCGATGGCAAAAAGATATCGATGAATCTAATGTTGAGTAAAAAATAATTTTTTGCAAATATTTTATTTAAAATGAAAATGAAAAAATGATTGATTTTGAGACTATTACAGCGAAATTAGAAAGCTATGAAGTTATTAAATTAGTGCAACAATTTTGTAAAGAAAATAATAATATAGCTCTTGTAGTCGGTGGTGCTATTAGAGATTCTTTATTAGGATTAGCAATAGAAGATATAGATATAGTGATACAAGGTGATTGGCAAAAATTAGCTGAATATATCTGTGATAAACTACAAATTAATAATTTAGTTTTTTTTAAGCGCTTCTTAGCTGCTCATTTTATTTATAAAGGCATAGAATGGGAAATAACTTCTGCTAGAAAAGAAAGTTATAAACTTCATAGTCGTAATCCAGAAGTAGAACCTACTGAATTAAATGAGGATTTTCTTCGTAGAGATTTTACTATAAATGCTATCGCTATAGAAATTTGGCCACACTATGGTAAAATATGGGATCCATATAATGGCCTTGATGATTTAAACAATCATATTATTCGTACCCCAAATGAACCAAATATTACCTTTTCTGACGATCCTTTACGTATGCTTAGAGCTATAAGATTTTCAAGTAAGTTGAATTTTAATATTGAGAAAAATACTTGGCAAGGTATTAAAGCTAATAAAGAACGTATCGCTATTGTAGCACCAGAACGTATTTCAGAAGAATTAAATAAAATGTTATTATTACCTGTTCCATCTATCGCATTTAACTTGCTAGATGATACAGGGCTTTTAGATTACATATTACCAGAATTAACTGCCTTGAAAACAATTGATACAGAGCAAGATTTCTCTCATAAAGATAATTTTAAACATTCTCTGCAGGTGTTAGATAACGTAAGTCAACAACTAGAAACTTTACCAAATCATCCTAATAACTTGTGGTTACGTTGGGCAGCACTATTACATGACATCGGCAAATCTAAAACTAAAAGGTTTGATGAAAAAACTGGCTTCAGCTTTCATAATCATGAGGTCGTAGGTGCTAAAATGGTACCAATGATCTTTAAGCGACTGCATTTACCATTAAATGAAAAAATGGACTATGTAGTTAAACTAGTTCTACTGCATTTGAGACCAATAGCTTTAGTAGATGATATCGTTACTGATAGTGCTATTAGACGATTAATATTAGATGCTGGAGAAGACTTAGATGATCTAATGATCTTATGTGAATGTGATATTACTTCAAAAAATCCATATAAAGTCCAAAAATTTAAAAAAAATCTAAAAAATCTTAAACAAAAATTTGAAGAAATTGAAGAAAAAGATAAATTAAGGAATTTTCAGCCACCTATTAGTGGAGAAGTAATAATGCAAACTTTTGATTTGAAACCATCTAAACTAGTAGG
>JAGPGB010000155.1 GCA_018056215.1 Bacteroidales bacterium
TCAACTCTATATTTGCTATAGTACCATTTGGAGTATTTCTTTTTATTTCAAATTGTCCATTTAATTGATATTTTATTAAGCTTTCTACTAATGAGAGACCTAAGGTTTTACCAAACTCTTTATTTATAGACTCTTGTATTCCTATTCCATTATCAATAATTTTTGCTTTTAAATTATCATCATTTTTTTCTATATCTATATAAATGGTAGGATTTTGCCAATTTTTGGGGAAAGCATGTATAATACTATTAAAAACCAGTTCCATATATGATAGCATAAACGGTATAGCCACATCTACGTGCATAATTATCTGATCTGGTAAATTTAAATTTAATATGATTTTATCATTATAATCTTGAATTAGTCGTTTAGTTTCTTTTATTAATAGTGGTTTGATGTCTGCAATATTACTATTGTTTGCAAAATACATCTCATTTTGTATATATGATAAGAGTGAGACTTTATTGTATAAATCTTTTAATACGTAAATTGCATTTGTATTTTTCAAATTAATATTTTTTTGGAGATTAAGCTTAATCATAGACAATATCAACTGTAGATTATTTTTTGTACGATGATGTATTTCTTTTATTAAATTTTCTTTTTCATTAATATTTTGCAAAAGATTTTTTTCGAACATTTTTTGCTCTTCTATATTATGTAGAAGCACTACAGCCATATAGCTTGAATTTTTATAATTATATCTACATGAAAAAATAGCTTCATACAGTTGATGTATTCCTGATTTATTTATCAAGGTGATTTCATTTTTTTCGCATTTGAGATTTCTAATTTTTTTGAAATTTAAAAGTAAGTCATACGAAGGTGTTGGAGTAAATATAGAAATATTTTTATTTAATAATTCCTGTTCATTGTATTTGAGATATTTATAAAATTTAGGATTTGCATATAGTAGGATTCCTTGCTCATCATAAATAAATAAAGGCTCTTGGATATTATCAATGATATCGTTGAAATTTAAGTTTATTTCATTTAATTCTTTATTAATTTGTATCTTTTCTGTGACGTCAGTAATGAAAATCAAAACTCTTTTTTCATTAGAATGAGGAAACTGTATCATAGTAGCTTGGACATCGTAATCACTTGTTTTATTATTTCTGTTTATTGAAATTAATTTATAAAATTTGTTTTTATTATTTAAAATTTTTACAAGCTCATTAAAATCAATAATATCAGTAAAAATTTTTGATTTTAATAAATTATGACAATTATCGTTAGCATCTCCTAAAATATATTGTCTAGATAAAGCATTACAAACTATTATTTCTCCATTTACTTTAGCATATATCACGCCTATTAGATCATTATTAATTAAATTTAATAATTCTATATTTCTATTTTCTAATTTTTGTTTATAATTTATTATATCTGAGATATCCATTAATGAACCAATGATTTTTTCGTGTTTTATGGTGGAGCTAGATGGACTATCATTCTCTATTATCATTTTTGAATTAGTCAAACAATAGATTATTTGGCCATTTTTGTCTATTAATTTGAGTAATTGATTTTTTAATTGTTGCTTTTCTCTCAATTCTTGTATATATTCTTCTCTCTCTTTGACAGAATTAAAAAGCATTACAGATGGCATACCCATTAGTTCATCTCTACTATATCCTGTATAATTATAAACTGAAGGAGAAATCTCAGTAATTACATTATCTGTTATCTCATAATAAACACTTTGTATATTTTCTAATATATTTTTATATTTATTTAATGCTTCATTATACAAATTTTTTGTATTAGAATTATTATTTTCTATACCTATTATATGAAATTTAATATTATATGCAATATTTTCAAAAATATTTATAAAGGAAATGGTATTTTTATTTTCATTTAATAATAATTTATCATTTGAGCTTTCTATAGATAGTTGTTTAACTTTAATATTTAAATATTCATCAAAAAAAGATGTAGCTTGGTAATACTTTTCATAAGTAGATAAATAATTAGGAATATCTAAATAAATTGATGCAAAGGGATCGACTACTAAAAGTTGATTGTTATTGTCTGAAATTAAAACTAAAATTTTTTCAATAAATTCTTGAAAATTATCATTATAAACTTGTTGTAACGTAATTTTTATGTTATTTATAATATAAAAGAGTAGGTTAATAAAATAAATAATATTTTTAGGTATTATATGCTCTGTACATATAATAATATCAGTTTTAGCATTTAAATGTAACAAATAAAAATAATTATAGTTATTAGGTAGGGGAAAATCATCGCTATTAAATAAATTAATATCTATTTTTTTAATTAAATCATTATTATTTGTATCATTTATCGACAAATTATAATTTTTCGAGCTGAGATTAATGAAAGAATTATGCCAAATGCCATTTACATAAAAATTATTGCCTAATATTTTACCATATATGATAGTATACTTATCTTTAGGTAAAATATTATTAAAAAAAGTATTCACTACCAGAGGTGTAGCAGCATCTAGAATAAAATAATTCAGATAATTAACAGCTACGGGGAGTGTATCCAAAAAATCGACATCATTAAGTTTATCCAATAAATCATAGTCGTCTTCCATATATTATTATTTTTATAATTTTGCAAAACAAATTTTTCTAATGTCATTAATTTTAAAAAATGCTAATCTATTTTCATATAAATTTAATGAAATTTGGGTAGGAAATATATTAATTGATAAAAATGCTAATAAAAAGATATTATATTCAAAAGAGATTGGAGATTTGCTCGACAAAACAAATGAACCTGATATAATAGATTGTAATGGATTACTAATAATGCCAGCATATTTTAATGCTCATTTTCATTCTCAGAGATATTTTGCAGATTTAATAGCTACAGAAGAAAATAAAATAGGATTACAAAAGTTAGATGATATTTATGCACCATTAGAAAAAATATGGGATGCAGAATTATTAGAAGCTGCAGCCTTGTATAGTGCTATCAGATTACTAAAAAATGGTACTACCCAAGTGATAGATATGCTCTATGGACCATCTACGAAATCTTTTGATAATTTAAAACTTATATATGACACATACAGTAGAGTAGGAGTGAATGTGATACCAGTAGTAGCAATAACAGATAAATATGGATTTGGCACTGCAGATAATTTATTAGACGTTACAGAGAAATGGTTAAAATCTCAAAAAGGATTTATTGGATTAGATCATTTATTTAATATAGGTACTGGGACATTGACAGAGGTAAAAAGATTAGAAGAAAAATTTAAATGTGGCATTTATGGTCATTTAGCAGAATATGCATTTGATCAGGCACATTCCATAGAAAAATACAAAATGTCTGTAGTAGAAAGATTAGATTCATTAGGGTTAATAAACAATTCTAAAAATATTTTTGCGGGCTGTTTACACGTTACTAATGATGATGTAGTAATGCTAAATAAAAATAATAATAATGTTGTAGAATTATATGAAAGTAGTCAATGGGAAAATAAAGGATATTTCAGTTCAGAAGGCTTACCATTGATTATGCTAGGAACAGATGGTATGCATAGTGATATGTGGCAAACCATGAAAAACACATACTATTTTAATACCGAATATGACAAAATTTCTATTAAAGAAGCAATCAATAGATTATATCAACCACATAAATATTTTACAAAATTTTTCCCATCAGTTTATGACCCAACTTCATTCATTATATACAATTGCCCAATGATTAATTGCATTAATGAAGAATTAAAACCTTTGCAATTATTACAAATCATAGATAATAAAAA
>JAGPGB010000156.1 GCA_018056215.1 Bacteroidales bacterium
GTGAAAAAAACTATATTTAGCTTAAGTTTATTAATTTTAATGTTATTGAGTTGTGAGCAAGATGATCAATTAGGATTAGACATACAACCTCCTAGTGATAGGATAAATATCCAAGTAGATACTCTCCCACTAATAGCATATACTTTAGCAGACGATAGTTTGCTCACCTCTAAAACCAGATATAATGTTGCGGGATATCTTTTTGACCCTATATTTGGGCTCACAATAAGTAGTTTTTGTTCTCAATTAAAAATTTCTAAAACAAATATTGTTTTTGGGGCAGATGCTATTCCAGATTCCATTTTCCTATATTTGAAATTAAATAATATATATGCAAAATCACGCCAAAATGATTTAATGACTTTCAATATTTATGAATTAGGTGAACCTCTTTATTATGACAGTGCTTATTACTCTAATAGGCAAATCAAAAAAGGTAATCTCATAGGTACTATTACTTTTAATCCTTCAAAAATTGATAGCATTTATTTAGATACTGGTAAAATAGCTCCTACACTTAAAATACCTTTATCACTTAATTACGCAAAAAAATTCATAGATGCATCCTTCGAGGGTAAATTATTGAATAATTCGACGTTTCAGCAATATTTTTATGGTATCGTAGTAGAGCCTGTTATCAATGGTAATCATGGTAATTTGATAATTTGGGACTTAGTAAATCCCATTTCTAATGTTACTCTATACTATCATACTTCGAGTTTATCCAAAGTAAAAGAGATTTTTCAGATGGATGCTACCATTCAATGGTATTCAAACTTTTATCATGATTATAGCACTGCATCTTTAGATCTTTTAAATCAATTAAATGGAGATACTACTGGTGGGAAACAAATCCTATTTTTGCAACCTTTGGCAGGTACTAAAATTTTTATTCGTTTCCCAGATTTACAGAATTATTTTCAAGGCAAACGAGTAAATATCAATATGGCAGAGCTTTTAATACCTACATATAATGATCCTACATCTAGAGAATTTCCTATTCCTTCTAAATTAACATTAGCTAAGATAAAAGACACTTTAGGTAATACTAGTTATGTAGATGATTTTCTCTTTAGTGAATCGATGTTTGATGGATCTTATTATAGTCAAAAAAAGTATTATCGTTTTAGATTACCGAGATATACTCAAAATTTGATTCTTAACAGAAATGAAAATTTGGGTTTGTATCTCAGAGTTTCAGGTACTTCTATTTATCCCAATAGGGTAATTTTAAAAGGAACAGAAAATGGCATGAAATTAGTAGTTACATATTCTTATGTAAATTAAAAAAATGAAATATTTATTGACAATAAATATTTGTATTAAAAAATTAGAATGTTAAAAAATTAAATAATAAATATGTGTGGTATTGTTGGTTATCTAGGATATAGACAAGCTTTCCCAATTTTGATAAATGGATTGCATCGTTTAGAATATAGAGGATATGATAGCGCTGGAATAGCATTATTAAATGAACATGGTCTCAAAATCTATAAAACTCATGGCAAAGTAGCTGAATTGGAAGCATGTGTTATTGACAAAGACTTGAGTGGTACCGTAGGAATGGGACACACTCGCTGGGCAACACATGGAGAGCCCACGGATGTAAATGCACATCCACATTTTTCTCCATCACAAAAGTTGGCTATCATTCATAATGGCATTATTGAGAATTATAAAACTTTAAAAGAAGAACTTTTATCTCGCGGCTATGAATTTAAAAGTGAAACTGATACTGAAGTCATTATCCATTTAGTAGAGGATATAATGAGAAATGAACATGTAGACTTAGTAGAAGCTATTCGTTTAGCATTGTCTCAGGTAATAGGTGCTTTTGCTATAGTTATATTATCAGAAAATGATCCAGATACCATGATAGCCGCTAAAAGAGGTAGCCCTCTAGTCATAGGTGTAGGTAATGATGAATTTTTTGTTGCTTCAGATCCTTCTCCTTTAATAGAATATACAAATAAAGTAGTTTATCTAGAAGATGACGAAATAGCTGTAATGCAAAAAGAAAAAGATTTAAAAATTATAACAATCAAAAATGCAGAAAAAACACCTTATATACAACAATTAGAAATGAGCTTATCACAAATAGAAAAAGGTGGATATAAACATTTTATGCTGAAAGAAATCTTTGAACAACCTCAAAGTGTGAGAGATAGTATGCGTGGAAGACTTTCTCTGTCTAAACAAACAATATCTCTAGGAGGCATAGTAGAATATGAAAATAAACTTTTAACTGCTCCACGAATAATAATGATTGGTTGTGGTACATCTTGGCACGCTGGACTAGTAGGAGAATATTTATTAGAAGAACTTGCTAGGGTACCAGTAGAGGTAGAATATGCTTCTGAATTTAGATATAGGAATCCCATCCTGAATGAAAATGATATTATTATCGCTATTTCACAATCAGGAGAAACAGCAGATACTTTAGCAGCAGTGAAATTAGCTAAAAGTAAAGGTGCCCTTCCTTTAGGTATATGTAATGTTGTTGGTTCTTCAATAGCCCGAGAAACCGTTGCAGGATCATATACTCATGCAGGACCTGAAATAGGAGTTGCTTCCACAAAAGCTTTTACAGCACAATTAACAATTCTTACAATGTTATCACTAATGCTGGGCTACAAAAAAGGTGTAATACCTAAATCTAGATTTATTCAATATTTACATGATTTAGATGAAATACCAGATAAAATGCAATTAACATTAGATAAAACTAATGATACTATTAAATCTATCGCTGAACAATTCAAAACTTCTAAAAATTTTCTCTACTTAGGAAGAGGTTTCTCATATCCAGTAGCTCTAGAAGGAGCTTTAAAATTAAAAGAAATAAGTTATATACACGCAGAAGGCTACCCTGCCGCAGAGATGAAACATGGTCCAATAGCATTAATAGATGAAAACATGCCTGTCGTTTTCATAGCACCACAAAGTACTATATATGATAAAACTGTTTCAAATATAGAAGAAGTGAAAGCAAGAAAGGGTAAAATAATTTCTATCATATCTGAAGGTGACAATACTGTAAAACAATTGAGCGATTACTACATAGAGATTCCAAAAACTCAAGAATTTTTATCACCATTATTAGCTACATTACCATTACAATTGCTTGCATATCACATGGCTGTATTAAGAGGGTGTAATGTAGACCAACCGAGGAATTTGGCTAAATCAGTAACTGTAGAGTAAAAAGTGAATAGAGAGGGGATGATAAGGAGAATACTTAATCATTTATGTATAAATTTTTATATGCTATTATATTAAAAATTCATTATTTTTGCAACAAATTTTATTTAATATGAAAAATATCGTTTCAAATCTCCAAGAGCACCTCTCGCAGGGTAAACAACTCAACTTAGAATTTCTTAATAATCTCTACAATAAGATGAAACTACAAGGCAACGATGTAGTAGATTATCAACATCTAAAAGCTCAAAGTGTCTCTCCACAATGTCCTAACTGTAAAAGCATTCATATTAAGAAAAATGGGCACCAACAAGGTCAACAGATGTATAAATGTAAAAATTGTGGTAAAAATTTTCGTGAGACTACCGGTACCTTTGTCTACTACTTGCATAAAAAAGAATTAATGCTTGACTACATTCGCCTGATGCTTGAAGGAAAAACCTTACGTCAATGCTCTAAAGAACTTCGTATCTCTTTACCTACAAGTTTCGAATGGCGACATCGCATTATATCTGCTCTAAGAAGTTTCGAAAATAATGTAAACTTCT
>JAGPGB010000157.1 GCA_018056215.1 Bacteroidales bacterium
ACATTATCTAATGTGGTATATATTTTGACAAAGTAAAACAAAAAAATATAAACTATGGGAAAAATAATAGGAATAGATTTAGGGACCACTAATTCATGTGTGGCAGTGGTCGAGGGTAATGAACCCATCGTAATAGCTAATAGCGAAGGTCGTAGAACAACTCCTTCGATGGTGGCTTTTACAGACAATAATGAGATAAAAGTAGGTGATCCAGCTAAAAGACAAGCAATAATAAATCCTACGCGTACAATATATAGCATTAAACGTTTCATGGGAAGAACATTTGATGAAGTACAGCAAGAGATTAATAGAGTTTCTTATAAAGTAGTCAGAGGACCTAATAATACTCCTAGAGTCAAAATTGATGATAGAGAATATTCTCCACAAGAAATCTCTGCTATGATACTTCAGAAAATGAAAAAAACTGCTGAAGATTATTTGGGTACAGAAGTTACTGAGGCTGTCATAACAGTACCAGCATATTTCAATGATTCTCAGAGGCAGGCTACTAAAGAAGCTGGAGAAATAGCAGGACTAAATGTCAGGCGAATTATCAATGAACCTACAGCAGCAGCTCTAGCTTATGGTCTAGATAAGAAACATAGAGAAATGAAAGTAGCTGTCTATGATCTCGGTGGTGGTACTTTTGATATTAGTATTCTAGAGCTAGGTGAAGGTGTTTTCATGGTTAAATCTACCAATGGTAATACTAAACTAGGGGGAGATGATTTTGATGAAAGACTGATGAACTGGTTGGCAGAAGAATTTATGAAAGAAGAAGGTGTAGACCTCAGAAAAGATCCTTTAGCACTGCAAAGATTAAAAGAAGCTGCTGAACGTGCTAAAATAGAATTGTCTTCTAGTATGATGACAGAGATTAATCTCCCATATATTACTACTGTAGATAATGTGCCAAAGCATTTAGTAAAACAATTAACAAGAGCAAAATTCGAATCTCTCATTGAGGATTTAGTGAAATCTACTATAGAGCCATGTAGAAAAGCTTTAGAAGATGCTAATCTGAAAGCTTCTGAAATTGATGAAGTTATTTTAGTGGGTGGTTCTACTCGTATACCAATGGTACAGAAAATAGTTGAAGATTTCTTTGGTAGAACTCCTTCTAAAGGTGTGAACCCTGACGAAGTAGTTGCTATCGGTGCTGCTATCCAAGGTGCAGTGCTTACTGGTGAAGTGAAAGACGTATTACTATTAGACGTAACTCCTCTTTCTTTAGGTATAGAAACATTAGGTGGTGTTTTCACAAAATTAATCGAAGCTAATACTACTATACCTACTAAAAAAACTGAGGTTTTCACTACAGCTGCTGATAATCAAACTTCAGTAGAGATTCATGTTTTACAAGGTGAACGTCAATTAGCTAAAGATAATAAAACAATTGGGAAATTTCATTTAGACGGCATTCCTCCTGCACCACGTGGTGTACCACAAATAGAAGTTACTTTTGATATAGATGCTAATGGCATACTTAATGTGTCTGCTAAAGATAAAGCTACTGGCAAAACTCAATCTATTAGAATAGAAGCTAGTACTGGCTTAACAGATCAAGAAATTGAACGTATGAAAGAAGAAGCTCAACGCCATGCTGATGAAGATAGAAAACTCAAAGAAAAAATCGATAAAGTTAATCAAGCTGACAATCTGATTTATAGTACTGAAAAACAACTTAAAGACTTTGGTAACAAAATACCACCAGAAAATCGTGCAGAAATAGAAAGTGCTCTCAATGCTCTAAAAGACGCTCATAAATCTCAAGACGTTACTGCTATAGATAGTGCTATGGCTCGTCTAAATGATGCTTGGCAAAAAGCTAGCACTTATATGTATGAATCTAGTGACGAGGAAAATGAAGATAAAACTTCTTCGAAATCTCAAAAACAATCAAATGAAAATGATTTCACTGATGTAGATTACGAAGAAGTAAATTAATGTATATTCCAAAATTAAAAAAGGAGTTAAATTTAAATTTAACTCCTTTTTTTATGAATTTACATTTGTAATTATACATTAAATCTAATATGCAATATATCTCCATCCTTGACTATATAATTTTTACCTTCTAATCTGATTTTACCTGCATTACGGCAAGCTTGTTCAGATTTATAATTAATCAAATCTTCATAAGAGATGACTTCTGCTTTTATAAAACCTCGTGCCAAATCACTATGTATTTCCTCAGCAGCCTCCACAGCAGTAGCTCCATTTTTTATGCTCCACGCTCTATTTTCTTTACCACCGATAGTGAAAAACGTTATCAAATCTAAAAGTTTATAAATCCCTCTAGATAATTTATTTATTGCTGGCTCATCTAATCCGTATTCAGCCAAAAATTCTTTCCTTTCATCTTCACTATCTATAGTCATAATATCTTCCTCAATTTTAGCCGCTACTATTAAAGTATTTTCATTAATAGATTTTAGGAAATTCTCTGTATATTTATTACCATTAACACCCTTTTCATCGACATTTAAAACATAAAATACTGGTTTAGCAGTCAAAATAGCAAGTTCTTTTATCAATAGTTTATCTATATCATTAAGCTCTATATCTCTGATATTAACAAAATTTTCTAAAGCATCTTTGAATTTCAATAAACTATTCAATGCATCAGCAGCAGTTTTATCACCAGATTTTACTAATTTCTCTACTTTTTGTAGTTTACGATCTACTTGTTCTAAGTCCTTAACTTGCAATTCTAAATCTAAAATTTCTTTATCTCTCACAGGATCTATACTGCCCTCGATGTGTGAAAGTGATTCATCCTCGAAGCATCTAAGTACATAGACAAGAGCATCCATATTTCTAATATCATTAAGAAAAGTATTACCTATACCTTCGCCCTGGCTGGCACCTTTCACCAGTCCAGGAATATCAATAATTTCTATTGTTGCATAAATTTTTTTGTCAGCAGGTATTAATTTATGTATCTCGTCTAATCGTGGATCTATAACATTAGCAATGCCAATGTTAGATTTTGTATTAGAAAAAGCATATGCAGAGGTCTCTATATTACTGTTAGTAAGGCAATTAAATAATGTAGTTTTTCCACTGTTAGCGATACCAACCAAGCCAGTTTTTAATCCCATAATTTTAAAATAATTAATATTTTTCAAAATTATTAATAATTTTGATAATCAATATCTTTAAAAAAAAATCTTATTTTTGCAATTGGATAAAATATAATATTCATTATGCAGAATGAACAAAATTCCTTTATTGAGCTGGTAAAACGTAGATATAGTGTGAGAGCATACAGTGATAAACCAGTAGAAGATGAAAAAATTATAAAATGTTTACAAGCTGTACATTTAGCACCATCAGCATGTAATGCACAACCATGGAAATTTATTATTGTTAATGAGCCTAATCTTAAAAATCAAATTGCTGATGCCACATCTAAGGGCATAGTACCAATGAATCATTTTACTAAACAAGCTCCCATTCATGTAGTAGCAATAATGGAGAGACCGAATGTCTCATCAGCTATTGGCTCTGTTTTAAAAAATAAACCTTATAATTTGATAGATATTGGCATTGCTACGGCTCATTTTTGCTTACAAGCAACAGAATTGGGATTAGGTACATGTATTGTTGGTTGGTTTAATGAAAAAAAAGTACGTTCATTACTTAATATTCCTTCATCTAGTAGGCCTGTTCTCATTATCACTGTAGGTTATCCTAAAAATGATGAAATCCC
>JAGPGB010000158.1 GCA_018056215.1 Bacteroidales bacterium
ATTCTATAGCATTCGCTCAACCTATAATTATAAATAAAATTGGCGAAATATCTAAAAATGTGAATATTTTAAGTTTTAATAAAGATAAATTCATAGATGTGATAATGGATAACATGCCCTTACCACCACCTAACTATAATGATATTGTAGAAATAAATAAACGGGGCAGGTATGAAGATATAGACATAGCTAGGCTAGAAGCAGGGGCGAATAGATGCGGCGTGGGAAAAAGGAGATAAAAAATATTTCGAATTCAGTATTTCTATTGATGAAATGTTTATTATTGTTGATGAATTTTGATTAATATTAATCATTTTCTATTAAAACTTCGTGCATTAATATTATTTTTGCATTAATACATTAATAATTGTTATAATTATGGAAAAGAAATTTTCATTTAGTGTACAAGGCATGGTTTGTGCTATGTGCGTAAAAAATGTAGAAAATGCAATTAAAAAATTGGATGGTATTAAATATGTATCTGTAAATTTGGCTACTCAAAGGGCGTTTGTCATAGCTAATGATAATATGAG
This sequence comes from Bacteroidales bacterium, assembly GCA_018056215.1. Taxonomy (GTDB): domain Bacteria; phylum Bacteroidota; class Bacteroidia; order Bacteroidales; family DTU049; genus DTU049. The sequence goes on from JAGPGB010000158.1 coordinate 534, forward strand.
TTTTGAAGATATAAAAAAAGCTATTGCAAACGCAGGTTATAAAGCCACTATGGATGCTCCCACAGAAGATTTAATAGAAAAACAATTTCAAGAAGCTAAGCATAATATGAATTTATCACTTTATGTTACTATTCCATTGATGTTACTAATGATTATGCATATGAGTGGTATCCATATCCCTTATTTCACGGTTATTGAACTAATAGCTAGCACAATAGTAATATTTGTCACGGGTAGGAAAATGCTCAGAAATGCGTGGGTCGCTCTGATACATTCTCACACAAATATGGATACATTACTATCAATAGGAGCCATCTCGGCGTGGATAACAAATATTCTAGCAATTGCAGGATTAGATGTGCTATCATTTGGTACAGTTGCAGCGATGATCATTACTCTCAATCTCATAGGTAGATACATAGAGTCTAGGATGAAAAGTAATGCTGCTAAAGAGATTAGACTTCTTATCTCTTTAAAAGCAACTACAGCAAATGTATTAACAAATGAAGCTATAGTAGAAACTCCAATTGATGCTGTAAAATTAGGTGAAATCATAATTATTCGTCAAGGCGAAAAAATACCTTTAGATGGTAAAATAATTGAAGGTAAAGCATCTATTAATGAATCAATGGTTACAGGGGAACCACTGCCAGTATACAAAACAGTTAATGACAATGTGATAAGTGGCACTATTGTAGAAAATGGTATAATAAATGTAAAAGTAGAAAAAGTAGGTGAAGAAACTTTTATCAATCAAATGATAAAATTAGTAGAAGAAGCTCAATCATCTAAAGTGCCCATACAAGCTCTGGCAGATAAAATAACAAGATATTTTGTTCCTATAGTTCTAATATTAGCTATATTAAGTTTTGTTTTTTGGTTTTTTAATTATGAATTATATTTACCTTTTTTGCACAAAGCAGCAAATATTTTTCCATGGATTATTACAGATGCAGGAGCTTTGTCTACGGCCATTTTTTCTTTCGTAGCTACTTTAGTAATAGCCTGTCCATGTGCTCTGGGTTTAGCAACTCCTATGGCTCTAGTAACATCTAGTGGTGTAGCTGCCAAAAAAGGTCTTATTATTAAAAATGGTGAAGCTATCCAAATGGCTAAAGATATTAATGTGATTCTCTTTGATAAAACTGGTACTATCACAACAGGTCAATTAACTGTTGTAGATCATAATATAGATGATGAGGTGCTAAATATTATAGCTAATATTGAAGAAAATTCGATACACCCATTAGCAAAAGCAATAGTTAATTATGTTATTGACAAAGCTAAATTCAAAAAGATAACAATAACAGACATAGAAGAAATTAGCGGGCAGGGCATTAAAGGGAAATTTAATAATGATATTTTTAAAATTGGCAAACCAATTTATACAGAAAATTATTTAAATTTTCTTGAAAATGGGGAAACTGTGTTAGAAGTTACAAGAAATGATGAAATTATAGGTTACATTAGAATTAGTGATGTTTTGAAGGTAGAAGCAGCTAATACTATTGCAAAAATCAAAGAATTAGGGTTAATAACTGCCATGGTTACTGGAGACAATGAAATAACAGCTCATGCTATTGCAAATAAAATCTCAATAGACGAGGTGTGGGCAGGTGTATCGCCAGAAAAAAAAGTAGATATTATTAGAAAATATCAAATAGAAAGTAAAAAAGTAATGATGGTAGGCGATGGGATAAATGATGCAGCAGCACTAAAAGCTGCAGAAATTGGTGTTGCTATTGGCACAGGCTCAGACCTCACCATAGAGAGCGCTGATATTATAATCTCAAAAGGTGATATATCAAAAATATTAGATGCTATTAATTTATCCAAATTAACCTTTAAAAAAATAAAACAAAACCTCTTCTGGGCATTTATATATAACATAATAGCAATACCTATGGCTATGATGTCTCTGCTTCACCCTGTCATTGCAGAGGCTGCTATGTTGCTAAGCTCTATCAATGTTATTTATAATTCTGGTAGAATAAAAAAGTTTTTTTGATAAGTATTTGCTAAGATAAAAATGGTTTTATAAGATTTTGTAGGGATAATAGAATTTTCGAAAAATTGTATTATTAAGAAATTTAAACAAATAATATATTGTAACGAATACTTATTCGAATAATTAAACAGCTTTTATAAAATTGTGTCTGAAGGAACGAAGAGAAGGGTTTGTATAATTAATATTCTGTTAGACTTAATTGCTATTATTGATATTTTAATTTCATCAATTTCCAATACTTGTCCCACGCCCATCTATCGTGCGATGACAAGTTTAGTAACCTGCCAATGTCAGGGTCTATCATATCTTTTAGGTACTTATTCATAACTACGAACCACATCAAATAGCTCTGTAAGTACTTCGTAGCCACTCCGTGAAATCTAATCAACCATTTCTTAAAATTGTTTATCTTGTTCTCTACTATCTCTACACTGTATAAACCTCTCTTTAATTGCTTTTTGTTTACGATTACTTTTTTACTATTAATGTCTTTAACTGCCTTCTTGAATTCCTTCTTAGGCTTTACACATAGTACATTACTCTCTGTTATCCTTTTATTCAGTTCTTTTTTCAATTGCTCATTCTTCACTTTTTTATCTCCTACATGTTTGAAAAGTAAATTGCCTTCTCTGTCTGTAACTACTAATACTGCCACCTTGGGATGTCGCTTCTTCTTTGCTTTTTCATATTCTTCTCTATTTTTGTATTTCCTTCCTTTTTCTGAATATTGCATTAGCAATTCATCTGCCTCTACTATGCCTGAGAAGCTAATACCTCCTTCAAAAGATCTCAATGCTGCTAATATCCTATGCCTCCATCGAAAACTTGTTTTTAAGCAAATACCCACTTCATCAGCACAAACTCTTAAGCTTTTACCCTCAAGCATACAGCGTAAATAATCTAACATCAATGGATATTTGCGCATGCGATATACAAAGGTGCGTGCTGTTTCGCTGAATTGATATCTACAATTTTTGCATCTATATATCTGTCTACCTTTGCGTGTACCAGCTTTGATAACGTTTTCACTTTTACAGTTTGGACAGATGGCTGCTGTAGATTTGATTTTTAGTTTTTGATAATCTACCACTGTAGCATGGTCGTCAATTAGAAATTGATAAAGCTGATCTAGGAAATCACGTTTGTGGTCTTTAGGTAGAGCGAGGTATTCTT
>JAGPGB010000159.1 GCA_018056215.1 Bacteroidales bacterium
ACCTATGCCACCACGTTGAGTCCATTCTTCAATATTTTTTTTCATATCATCAATAAGGATATGATCATGGGCACTGAAATTTTGTTTTTCTTTTCTAGTAGTTAAATAATATTCTACATTTAGTCCTAGTTCTTTTTTAATCCATTGTTCTTTGCATTCAGTAGCTATTTTTGCCATAGATGTAGGCACAGATGAAAGTATAATTGGGTTATATGGAGTAATATACTGCCACAATTCCTTTCCATCATTTTTCCATTGGATACCACACCAAAATTCTTTTGCACGACTAGTGATAGAAGCCCAAAAAGAAGAATGACCATAAGCATTAATAAATTCTTTAGGATGTTTACCAAATAATTCTATAAATCTGCCGTCAAAATCCGTTAGCACTCCATCAAGATCACAATATATTTTCATTATTTTTTCTTATTTTAATTTGACGCCACAGCACTATTATAGCAGATAATAAAATTATTACTGAAAAAATAGCTACATATTTAGGATTTATGTTATACAAAATTCCCATCACCCAGCTACCAATAAACCACGTAATACCGTAAAAAGTATAATAAATACCTAATATTCTGCCTCTATAATTTACCTCTACATTATCAGCTATATATGCTAAAGCTATACTCTCCATAGCACCTAAAAGTATGCCCCACAATATTAAACCAATTACTATACTTGTTATATTAGTAGTCAAAAAAACCAATGGAGCAAAAGATAAACCAATAATAGCTGCTATCCACAGCGTCATGGCGCCTTTTTTATCGTACAAGTTACCAAAGATGAATGCTGCCAGTCCATCTACTCCCATCACCATCATATATAACAAAGTAATATATTTGATGTCTATCACTTTATTGGTTTCAATATGAAAAGCCATTAGAGGGAAATCAGCCATTCCTACAGCTAATAATCCTATTGCAATAATATATAATAAGATAGGTTTTATTTTTTTAAATTCTAATTTTTGTTTAGAAGTATCAACATCTGAATCTGTCAATTCAAATTCTTCTGCTTTAGGAAAAATAGCTTTAGAGATAGCTAAAACTATTAGGGTGAGCAAAGCTGGAATAGCCAAACTAGCAAATGCCCATTGATATTGAGCATATGTACCAGCAGATTCTTTCCATTGCATAATGAAAAATAAAAGCAATGGTCCTAGCATAGCTCCTATCTGATCTAAAACTTCTACAAAACCAAAACCTTTTCCTGTACCTACACGTTTAGCAGCAAAAGATACCAAAGTAGTTTTAGCAGGTGCTCTAACTGCTTTGCCTAACCTTTCACAAACTATTAAAATAGCAGCCCATATCCATCCATTTGGTGGCACCACAGCTAACAGAGGTATAGCAATTAAATTAATAGAATAACCTAGAATGGTAAAAAGCCAATATTTTTTAGTTTTATCCACTACAAAACCAAATACTAGCCTGACAGCATAGCCTATAAATTCTCCCAATCCAGAAACGAAGCCAACAGCAGAGGCACTAGCACCTAAAAATAATAAATAAGGACCAATTAAACTACGTGCACTTTCGTAAGTCATATCTGCTAATAGACTCACAATGCCCATCAATAACAAAAAGGTAAAAGCTTGTTTTTTTAATTTTTTATCTGTCATTTTCATATTTATTATTTAAAAAAGTTTTAATATAAATTTCTGAATTTGATAATGAAGTTAATGTCCATTCACATAAAATCTTGTAATATTCCTCATCAGAAAGCCTAAGTAATTTATTTGCTTTTCTCATTCGCTGTGTAATGGTAAATAGCGAAATACCTACTGCTACCGACACATTTAAGCTTTCAGCAAAGCCATACATTGGTATATACAAATAGTTATCTGCTAACGAAATAGCCTCATTTGATAATCCTTCTCTTTCTACACCAAACATTAGAGCTAATGGTTTATCTATCGGTAGAGTTTCTGGTGTATAAGCATCAGATAAATGTGATGAGGTAGCTACAATATTAAAATTATGTTGTTTAAGTAAATTAACACAATCTATTAAACCATTTTCTTCATTATATAACGATATATCAACCCATTTATCACTTCCTAAACAAATATCTTTGTTAGGATTAAATTTATTTCTCTTTTCAATAACATTAACATATTGGATGCCCATAGCATCACAGGTACGAATTATAGCACTAGCATTATGACTCTGATAAACATCCTCTAATATTAATTGCACATTAGTAATTCTATCATTAATAACCTCATAAAATCTATCTAATCTTTCATCTGTTAAAAATTGCTTTATAAAATTAAATAGTTCTTTATAATTTATATTATCAGGTAAATTCATAAACATAGATTTATTAACAAAATTATAATTTTTTACATATTATGCAATGCTAAAATGCTCAATAAATACATTATTCTACTGCCTACTATTGCGTCCCATTCTGATAAACCACTAACCTCACAGAGATCAAAACCAATTACTTTTTTATTAGTTTTGCTAATCAGATAAAATAAATATTCTATTTGTTCATAACTTAAGCCACCAGGTACAGGAGTGCCCGTCTCAGGACAAAAATAAGGCTTTAACCCATCTATATCAAAACTAATGTATACATTGTCTGTTAATAGATCAACTATTTGATTTGCAATATCATTAAAAGATTTGCCATTAAACAATTGTACATTAATATCAAAGTCATAAAAACAAAATATTTTATCATTTTCAACAACTAAATTTTTTTCAGCTTCACAATAGTCTCTTACGCCAATCTGAACTATTTTATTTACATTATTGTATTTATCTAAAATATTATACATTACTGAAGCATGAGAATATGTAAATCCCAAATAAGCATTTCTGAGGTCATGATGAGCATCTATCTGCAAAATACAAAAATCATCATAAAAATTTTGAATAGCATCTATCACACCATAAGTTATACTGTGCTCACCGCCTATCACTCCAGGTATTTTACCATTTTTTAAAATTTGAAATACCTGTTTAGATATTTCATGTGCTGCTTTTTCACAAACATTATTAATAATATTTAGTTCATTTTTTAACGCATCATTAAGCAATTGATTATTATTCTCTAAAAAATCAATTATTTTTTTAGCACTAGGACGATGAGATTTGCTATGGTTTAGAAAAAAATTATCATTGCTATTATCCCAATAAATACCTTTTTGCCAAGCGTAAGAGTATAAATTATTCATTAAATCTATTTGAGATGAAACATCTTTGATTTTAAGGGGAGCATATAAAGTTCCTTCTCTAAATGTTGTAGTGAGCTCAAAAGGTATAGATAATAAAATCAAACTACTTTCAGATTCTTCGAACGATAAACCAAATACACCATATTTAGAAATGTTATCGATGTTATTCATTTTTTTAACAAAGATAAAAAAATTATGGTAAAAAGCATGAGAGGGGAGGGGAAAAGATATGAAATATCATTTATGTATAAATTTTTATATGCTATTATTTAAAATATTCATTATCTTTGCAACAAATTCTATTTAATATGAAAAATATCGTCTCAAATCTCCAAGAACACCTATCGCAAGGTAAACAACTTAACTTAGAATTTCTTAATAATCTCTACAATAAGATGAAACTCCAAGGCAACGACGTAGTGGATTATCAACATCTAAAAGCTCAAAGCGTCTCTCCACAATGTCCTAATTGCAAAAGCATTCATAT
>JAGPGB010000160.1 GCA_018056215.1 Bacteroidales bacterium
ATGAATATTGGAAACGTGAAACTAGTGAGCAGGTGCGCTATCTACCTCTACAGGTCAAAGAGGGCGATCTAGCTGTATATTTACAAAAGCAGGCTATCGATGTAGAAATTAATAATGAAGAATATAAAATCGTAAATCAAAATTCTATCCTATTAGTTCAAAGGGAAGATTTTTTATAATTATTTATTAATTTATCAAGTTAAAATAATTAAAAAATTATTTTAATCCATCATTTTTTACATTTTATCTATTTATTTTATCAATATATATAAAATATGTATTGTAATAGTTTTAATCTTGTAAATAAATATAATTTTTATTAAATAATTTTTTAATATTTCTTTTTTTTATTAAAAAAAATGTTAATTTTGACAAAAAATTATTAATGAGAAAGCTCTTATATCTTTTGCTCTTTGCTATTTTGATATCTTGTAGTAATTATTTAGTTACTAATAGACAATCTACTTCTAAAACTATTGCTGTAGATAGCACTATTATTAGTGATAGCAGTGTAGAGAATTGGATAAATAAATATAAAATAGGATTAGATAGCTTGATGGAGGTTGTAATAGGGTATAATGAAGTAGCAATGGTAAAGAATGACCCTGAGGGCAATTTAGGCAATTTTGTTTGTGATTTAGTTTTAGACTTTGTGAATAGAGACTTAAAAGATTCTTTGAACGGTTATCCTTGTATGGTCGTTATGAATAATGGTGGTTTTAGGTCTTTTTTGCCTGCTGGAGAGATCAGAGTGAAGGATGTGTTTGCTGTTATGCCTTTTGATAATACATTGACACTATTAAAAATTTCTGGTAAAGATTTACTAAATCTTGCTAAACAAATTGTAGAAAAAGGTGGTATGCCAATAGCTGGATTACAAATAATAGCTAATGCTACTACTCTGAGGCGAGCTCTTATCAATGGTAAAGAAATTGCTGAAAATCAATATTACTGGGTTGCTACATCTAATTATTTAGCTAATGGAGGTGATAATTTGACGGGATTATTAAATCCTATCAAGCGCATAGACACTCCTTTTCTCATTCGTGATATTATTATTGAGCATTATAAATTATTGACATCTCAAAATAAAACAGCTTTTGCTAAAATAGATGGGAGGTTTATGTATGAATAATGATAGACGCGATTTCCTTAAGTATTCTCTTGGCATAGGATTAGGTCTGCTTTTACCTAAAATTTCTAAATCCGCCGCAAACAATAATTTGTATGAAGAGCTTGGTATACAAAAGGTTACTATTCTGCATACTAATGATACACATAGCCAGGTAGAGCCTTTACCTAAAAATCATTATAGATATCCTAATCATGGAGGTTATAGTCGCAGAGCTTATCTGATAAATGATGTATTACGTTCTAATAATAATGTATTAATTTTCGATGCAGGTGATTTCTATCAAGGTACTCCTTATTTTAATATTTACAAAGGTAAAATAGAAGTAGAGTATATGAATAAAATGCATTATACTGCTACTACTATAGGTAATCATGAGTTTGATTTAGGATTAGATACTTTAGCACAAAATTTATCTTTAGCTAATTTTGATGTTATTAGTTCTAATTATGATTTTGCTAATCATAATAAATTATCAAAAATAGTTTATCCTTATAAAATTTATAAATTTAATAAAATAAAAATTGGCGTTTTTGGCCTAGGAATAGACCCTAAAGGCTTGATAGATCCTTATATTTGGGGTAATACTGAATATAAAGAACCTATGCAGACTGCTGCCGAGATGACTTATCTTTTAAAAAAAGATTACAAATGTGATTTAATTATTTGTTTATCACATTTAGGTTATAAAGGAGATGATGGCAAAATAGGTGATGTAGAGATAGCTAAATCTAGCTCTAATATTGATATAATTTTGGGTGGTCATAGCCATACTCTTCTACCTAAACCTATTTCTATTTATAATAGAGATAATAAACCAGTGATAATAACTCAGAATGCCTATGCTGGAGTGCAAATGACACAATTAGATTGCTATTTTAGCTCATCTGGTGATTTCTTATTTGCTGATAATAAAACTGAAAAAATTTTTTATAAAAAAGTGTAAAAAATTTTTTAATTCAAAAAATTTTATGCACTTTTGCTATTTGAATTGAGGAAAGTATATTAACTATTAATAAAGTTTTAAAAATGAAGGAATTAGACAAAAAAATTACTCAAAAAAACATATCTAAATTAGATTTATTATGGAATAATATATTAGACTTTATTAAGGAAAATGTTAATTCACAAAATTTTAAAACATGGTTTCTGCCTCTTAAGCCTTTAGCTTTTGAAGACAATACGCTTACTATAGAAGTGCCATCATCCTTTTACTATGAATACATAGAGGCACATTTTATTGATGTTCTTAAAATTGCTTTAAAAAATTTCGTAGGACCTAATGCTAAACTTTACTATCAAGTGGTCATCGCTAAAGAAAATGATGATTCATCTACTCTGCAATGGCCTTCTAGTGATAAAGTAGCTACTGCTAATCCTGATATTCACATACCTTTTAAATCTGAAAATAATAATGCAGATAAAAATAATCATTTGCCTAATCCTTTTCTAATCCCAGGCATTAGAACTTATTCTATTGATAGTAATTTGATAGAAACTCTAGACTTTGACAATTTTGTGGAAGGCGAATGTAATAGATTAGCTAGAGCTGTAGGCCTTAGCATCGCTAATAATCCTGGTCTTACTTCTTTTAATCCTTTTTTCCTCTATAGTGCTACTGGTCTTGGTAAAACTCATCTCGTGAATGCTATTGGCTTAGAAACGCGAAAAAAATTTTCTAATAAAGTTATTCTATATATGAATACTGCTGAATTTCTCAACCAGTTCGTCAAAGTTGTAAAATCTGATAATATTGCTGATTTCATTCAGATATATCAATCTGTAGATCTTTTGATAATGGATGATATTCACCATCTTGCCAATAAACCTAAAACCCAAGAAGTTTTTTTCCAAATTTTTAATTCTTTGCATCAACAGGGAAAACAAATAATTTTAACGTCTGATAAAGCTCCTATTGAGCTAGATGGCATAGAAGAAAGGCTATTGAGCAGATTCAAATGGGGACTTACTGCTGAGCTCACTAAACCAGATTATGACACTAGAAAAGCTATTATTAGAAAAAAAATTCAAAAAGATGGCATTCACTTATCTGATGAAATCATAGATTATATTGCAAAAAAAGTAAAAGATAGTGTTAGAGAGATAGAGGGTGTGCTCATAGCTATTATTGCTCATTCTACTTTTGTGAAAAAAGACCTTGACATTTCTGATGTGCAGAGTTTAATAGATCAATATATCAAATGTAATCAAAAAGACATTACTTATGATATGATCAAGCATATAGTGTGCGATTACTTTTCTATTTCTTTAGAAGAGCTAGAGTGTGAATCGCGTAAACAACAAATCGTCATCGCTAGACATATGGCTATGTATATGGCTTTCAAATATTCTAAACTTACTCTTAGCGAGATAGGTAAACTTACAGGTAATCGCAAACACTCTTCTGTAGCTTATGCTATTAAAAATGTTAATAGTTTATTAGAGGTTGATAAAAATTTTAGAATGCAATACGAAGAAATTAAAAAGAAAATCATTAGATAATACTTCCATA
>JAGPGB010000161.1 GCA_018056215.1 Bacteroidales bacterium
AAAGAAGAAATAGAAAACAACCCTGCATTAGAATCAATGGACGATCCAGATATAGATAATAATGAACAAGATAATGTAATTAACGATTTTGATGAAAAAGATGTTATCGAGGATTTTAATACAAATAATCAGGATAATGAAATTGTAGAAAACAATTATGATGACAGCGTAGATGAATATCTAAATGAAGATGATGATATACCTGATTATAAATTATATGTAAATAATAGCTCAGATGAGGATACATCCAATTTTCAATATTATTCGAATAATAGTCTAATAGATAGCTTAATAGAGCAATTGGATTATAAAAATTTAAACGAAAAAGAACGAATAATAGGAGAATACATTATAGGTAATATAGATGATAATGGTTATCTACAGAGAAGTGTAGATGCTATAGTAAATGATTTATTATATATTAGAGCTATACAAACTGATCAAAAGGAAGTAGAGAAAGTACTAAATATTATCCAGCAGTTTGATCCACCTGGTATAGCTGCTAGAAATTTGCAAGAGTGCTTATTACTACAGTTGCGAGCTATACAACAAAAAACTCCAGAAGTATTATTAGCTATAGAAATATTAGAAAATTACTATGAAGAGTTTACAAAAAAACATTATGATCAAATAATCAAAAAAGCTAATATTAATGAAGAGCAATTAAAATCAGCTATTTCTGAAATTCTAAAACTAAATCCTAAACCTGGAAACTCTCAAGCTCAAGTGGGTAATCAAGCTATCAGTATTATTCCTGATTTTATTATTACTATAAATGATGGCGACTTAGAGTTAACCTTAAATAATTATAATATCCCTTATCTGCGAACCAGTAAAAAATATGAAAGATTATATGACAGCTTATCAAAACAGTCTAATGATGATCCTAAAAGAAAAGAAACTTTACAATTTATTAAACAAAAAATAGATGGTGCTAAATGGTTTATTAATGCATTAGAACAAAGACAAAACACATTATACATGACTATGAAAGCTATTATGGAAACTCAAAAAGATTTCTTTTTAACAGGTGATGATACTAAGCTAAAACCGATGATTCTAAAAGATATAGCAGACAAAATAAAAATGGATATATCTACCGTCAGTAGAGTGGCTAATAGTAAATATGTGGCTACACCATATGGCACTTTTCTGCTCAAACATTTTTTTTCAGATTCTTTAGAAACTCAATCTGGCGAGGAAGTATCTAATAAAAAAATTAAAGCTATTCTAAAAGAACTCATAGAAAATGAAGATAAATCTAATCCTCTCACTGATGATGAATTAGCTAAAATTTTAGAAGAAAAAGGCTACAAAATAGCTCGTAGAACGATTGCTAAATATAGAGAACAATTGAAAATACCTGTTGCTCGTCTTCGCAAAGAACTATAAATTATTATTAAATGAAAAAATTCATATCTCAAACTCTGTCTATTATTCTGCATCCAGTATTTATACCACTTTGGTTTGCTATTATTTTGATTAATTCTGGTTATTTTTTAAATTCATTTTTAAATATCAATTTCTATCAATCCTATATATGGTTATTATCTATTATAATGATAATTTTACCCATAATAATTGTGATTTTTTCTCGACAATTAGGATTAATAGAAAGCTTTGATAGTTCCATCCCCATAGATAGAATTAAAATTTTATTAATTATTTTATTAGCTAGCTTTTTCCTATACTTTTTTTTCAAAAAATTCAATGTACCTTTATTTTATTTATTACCAATAAGGATTAGTATAATATTAACAATTTTACTAGCTATATTTAGTACTTTTATGAATGTAAGCATACACAGTGCAGGATGGATGTCATTATTTAGCTCATTGTATGTTTTACAATATAGATTAATGGAAATTAACGTTGTATGGATAATAGTTATAATACCAATACTATGGGGTTTAGCCTGCTATGCTAGACATCTGGCAGGTAAACATAATACTTTACAATTAATAGCTGGCGGAATAATAGGGGCTTTGACAGGACTTAGTATTTTTTTTATGAGATAATAAGTATATAAAAATCTATGACAAGGTTTTTTTATAATTTTGCAAATAATTTAATTGAGCTATGAATTTCATACTTTATTTTATATTAGGATTATTAATTATATTTTGGCTGATTAGAAGACTTTTACCAATTTTTTTAAAAAAGAAGTTTAAACAATATCAAGACAATATAGACAGCCATTCTGAGACTAGTAAAGGCAAAAATGTCAAAATTAAATTTCCTAAAGGATACAAGAAAAATAAAGTAGATGTATCAGATATAGAAGATATCAAATACAAAGAGAGTAAATAATGAATATCTTAATAATTACATATTACTGGCCACCTGCAGGTGGTAGTGGAGTACAGAGATGGCTATATATGGCTAATCATTTAGCAGATATTCCAGGTAATAATGTAACTGTTTTTGTACCAGATACTCAAGATTATCAAATATTAGATCCTACTTTATCAGCAGATGTTTCACCAAAATTAACAATCATTAAGAGGCCTATTTGGGATCCTGCACATTTTTATAATAAGGCTGCAGGGGAGAAGAATAAAATAGGATTAGGAATGAGTACTACAAGTAACCAAAAATCTTTTATACAAAAATTAGGGTTATGGCTTAGAGCAAATGTTTTCATCCCAGATTCTAGAGTTTTTTGGGTAAAACCTTCATATAAATTTTTAAAAAAACATATAGAACAAAATAACATAGATGTAATAGTAACTACAGGTCCACCACATAGTATTCATCTGATAGGACTCAAACTAAAGCAATATTTCAAAGAAAAAATTATTTGGGTAGCAGATTTTAGAGATCCTTGGTCAGAAATTTATTATATTGAGACACTACATCCTAGTAAATATTCACTAAAAAAGACAAAATATTATGAAAAAGCTGTTCTAAAATCTGCTGATATAGTTACTATTGTTAGCAATTCTTTATTAGATATATTAAAAAAAATACATAATAGAGAATATTTTATCATCGAGAATGGTTTTGAACAATCAATTATACAAAACAAAGAAAATAACATTATTAATAATTTTTTTAATATCGTTTATACTGGAATACTTTCCCCTCAAAGCAATATAGAAAATCTGTGGAAAACTATTTCTATGCTATTAAAAGAAGAGGATTCTTTTTCTACACATTTAAAAATAACTTTGATAGGCAATATAGATAGCAGTATTATTGATAATATTAATAAATATAATCTAAATAAATATACAGAGATACATTCATCTATTCCTCATTATGAAGCAATAAAAGTACAACAAAAATCAACAATTTTATTATTGATCATTCCCCGTTCTTCATCTGCTAAAAGTATAATTACTGGAAAAATTTTCGAATATTTTGCTGCTGGAAGACCTATCCTGGGCATAGGACCAACTGATGGAGACGCAGCGATGATTTTGGGAAATTCAGAATATGCTAAAATGATAGATTGGGATGATCTAGAAGGTATCAAAGATTTTATTTTAAATATTTACAAAAAATATATTGATGGCGATAGATTGATCATAGATTATCCTCAAAAAGAAATATATAGTAGAGAAAATTTAGCAAAAAAATTTTATAATATATTAGAAAATTATAAAAAGTCTCAGTAAAATTTGTGAAATGGACATTTAG
>JAGPGB010000007.1 GCA_018056215.1 Bacteroidales bacterium
TCGAAAAAGCTGCTTCTATAGCTGGTGCACTTCTTATTACAGAAGCTGCTATAGCAGAAATACCAGAAGAGAAACCAGCAGGTCCTGCTATGCCTCCAATGGATTACTAAAATTTTATAATATATCTTAACAAAAAAAGAGCCACATAAGTGGCTCTTTTTTTATTTATACTTTGCTTTTTCTTTTAAAGTATTTTTATTGATTTTATTGCTATCATAAATTTCATTGATAACTTATTTATTAATGAGAATGTAAAATATGTACAAATTATATGGTGCAAAGTTATAAATTTTTGCAATATTTTAAATAAAAATTATCTATAAGTTATTAAAAAACAACTGTTTATTATCTATTTAATTACTACTATATGTTAAAAATAAATCAATATGAACTTATCAAAGTCTAATATTATAATTTATTTTTTTATTTTTGTAAAAAATTATCGTAAGATGAAAATAATTGTAAGATGAAAGAGATAGAGTATAGGGTGTGCAAAAGATGTGTAATGGATAATTTTTCAACTCCAGAAATTACTTTTGATGAAAATGGTTATTGTAATTTTTGTAATGATTATATAGAAAAAATTTCAAAATTAACATATCAAGGTAAGGAAAGTGACAAAAAATTAATAGAAATTTTAAATAAAATTAAAAAGAATGGGAAAAATAATAAATATGATTGTTTAATAGGTATTAGTGGTGGGTTAGATAGTTGCTATACTGCATATTTAGCAAAAAAATATAATCTAAGAGCGTTATTAGTGCATATGGATAATGGTTGGGATACAGATATTGGCAAAAGAAATATTGAAAATATTGTAAAAAAATTAGGATTCGATTATATAAATTATAAATTGGACTGGGAAGAGTTCAGAGATTTGCAATTATCTTTTTTAAAAGCATCTGTACCTGAAATAGAAACTCCTACAGATATAGCTATTTTAGCTGTTAATCATGTGATAGCAAGTCAAAATAACATTAAATATATTATCAGCGGAGGTAATTATGTAACAGAAGGTATTTTACCCAAAAGTTGGCATTATGATGTTAAAGATTATAAATATATTAAATCTATTCATAAACAATATGGTACCAAAGATTTAGATAATTTACCAATATTTGATTATAAAAAGGAGATGTATTATAAATTTGTAAAAGGTATAAGAATGATTTATATATTAAATTATATTAAATATAATCCTAACGAGGTACTAGAAACATTACAAAAAGAATTTGATTGGCAATATTATAATTGGAAACATTATGAATCGTTATATACGCAATTTGTTCAAAAATATATTTTACCTGCAAAGTTTAATATAGATTATCGTAAAACTACTTTGAGTACTATGATTTGTTCTGGCCTTATTACCAGAGATGAAGCATTAGAAATATTAAAAGAAAAACCATATAATCAAACATATGTAGATACAATAAAACCCATAATTTGTGAAAAACTTGAGATAAGTATTGATGAGTTTAATGACATTATGCAAGCTAAACCAAAAACTTATAAAGATTTTAAAAATTCAAAAAGAAAATTAGAATTTATTTATAAAATTTATAGAAAATTATTTAATTAATCTATTCAAAAAAATAATAAATTTCGAGCCCTCTCCTAATTTACTCTCTACATATATTTGACCATTCAAATCATTAATTATATTTTTCACTATTGCTAAACCTAGACCAGAACCAGATGTTTTAGTTGTGAAATTAGGTTCAAAAATTTTTGTTAATTCTGCCTCAGGTATACCTGAACCATTGTCTTCAATTGTAATTATAGCTTTCTCATTTTCTGTTCTAATACTAATTTTTATTAGACCACGCCTATCATCTACAAAAGACTGCACTGCATTTTTAATAATGTTAGTAAAAGCTCTATTTAATCTATTCTCATCACCATGAATAAATAATTCATCTATATTAGATGTAAACATAATATCATAATCCTCACTTTGGAATAAAGCCACTAAATTTTGTAATAGTTTAACTAAATCTACATCAGTAGCTACAGGCTCTGGCATTTTATTAAATTGCGAAAAAGCAGTCGCTATATCAGATAGGTGCTCTATTTGCTCAAGTAAAGTAGTTAAATATTTATCTATATCTTTTTCAAATCTTTGTTTATCATTTTTCCAAGTTTTTTGCAGAAATTGCACACTCAATTTCATTGGCGTTAATGGATTTTTTATCTCATGAGCTACCTGCTTTGCCATCTCTCTCCATGCCATCTCTCGTTCACTCTGAGCTAATTTTTCTGCTTTTTCTGCCAATTCATCAACCATTTGATTATATTGCCGCACTAGCTGACCTATCTCATCATTACTTCTATATGAAATCTTTTCATTTTGTCTAGATAAACTCAAGGTTTTTAATCTTTTACTAATTAATTTTAATGGCCTATTGATGTACTGCGTGATTAGAAAAGTGATAATAAGAGAAATAAGTAATAATATTGTATAAATGTTTATGAAGGTACCTATAAGCTCACTTAAATCACTCCTTAATTCTGAAATTTGATTAAACATCGGTATAGATAATATTCCTACAACTTTTTTATCCATAAAAATCGGAAAATATGCATTCCAATATATGAAATCACCAATATTCTCTTGATTAGTATAATACCAATAATTTTGCCAATAATTATACCAATAAACTTTAGGATTTATTAACTCAGTTAATAATTTATTCTGAAAAAGAGCAAATTGTGTAGATGATAGTAATCTACCATCTATATTGTAATAATGAAGATCAGAAAAATAAGAATATTTATATTCCCATAATAAAGCATTAATATTATCTGCATTAATATCATTATTTATAATTTCATTTTGCAATGACAAATAAAGTCCATAATTACGCTCAAAATACCGTTTTTGCAATTGATGTAGATAGGTATTTTGTAAATACTTAACAGAAATACTACCGGATACAAAAATCACTATTGTAATAATTAGTATCAATGTCAGTTGCAGCCTGCTAGCAAAACTTCGTAAGATTTTTTTTAGATTAAACCTTTTAAAAAATAAATAGTAAAAAATATATAACAATAAAACTATTATTGTAAAATAACAAAAAATGCTAATCCAACTTGGTAGAGAATGATTAGATACTAATACAATATATTTTTCATTGTCTATTTCACTTTTTATGGAATATTTACCATTATATTTAAATAATTTACCTGTAGGAGCGTACTGTAAAATAATATCAGCTTGCAAAGGGAAAATAGTATTACCATAGCTTTGTAATAAATTATCATTAAAATATGTAGCATAATCTATTTGTGCAGGTAATAGTTGCTCTTCATCAGCATTAACCAGTAATTCTAAATATCCCTCTGGTCTGAAAGGTTGTTTTTTATAAAATTCTATAAACAAATAATGTGGTAGCTCACTATTCAACTTTATACTAAATAAATAATAATTAACATCAGCATTAGTAATGTAATATAACTCATCTGAAATATATTGCGTCTGTGAATTGTCTATAATGCTATCATAATAATTCCAACAACTTATTTGATTATTATTATTTAAAAAAATATCATTACTGCAACAAATAAACCCCAAAATATCGTATTTCTCTTGAAATGAAGATAAATAATGATCTTTCAGATAAGTGAGCCAATTCATATTAGTATCTAAATGCTCTGTGTATTTTAGGATGATTTCATCATTAGCAATTTGATTTTTCAAATCTTGTAAATGATTTTCTAAGATTAGATCTCTCTCTGAACTAATTTTGACAGCATTTAATAATAAATAATTAGAAAAACTTTGGTGATGAACATACATAAATAGTCCACTCGTAAGGGCTATAATAATTAATCCAAAAACATATACAAAATATCTTTTGAACCATCTTTTTTTAATAAATGTAAATAAATAGACTATTAACCATATAGCCATCCCTCCCATTGATAATAATATAAAAAAACTTTGATCTTTTAATAACAATATCAAAAAAATAACATAAAAAATAAATCCAGAATAAACTATCTTTTTAGATGGTTTACGTATTATCATTAACCTCATTACCCAGATCCATATTGCTAATAAAATAATAGCCAAAAGTATTACAAAGAAAACATCTATCTTCGTTACTATCCATTCATAATAGCTATAAGGAAACTCAGTAGCATTAAATATTTTATATAACCAGATAAAAATATTTCCTGATAAAAATAGTGAAATAACAAAATAAAATAATTCTCTAAACCTTATGGGTAATAACTTGTAGCTAAGCTTAATGGCTAAAATACCCAACCATAAAATCAAAAATATTTTGCCAATATTATTAAAAGTCAATGATAAAGCAAAAAATGATGGATTGAAAATATAATATTTCGATGATAACGCATCTAATAATAACCAAAGTAAATATGCTACAATAATAATAGTGATTAGTAAGATGTAAACTTTTTTACTACCTTCCCATTTATCTGCAAGTGAAGTAAATAAAAAATATAAACCAACTAAAAGCAATAAAAAACAAAAAAGTGCAATAAAGTTCTGTGTTTTAGTATATTTAACTGGTATAGATACAAATTCTAATTGCTCTAAAGATGTTTTATCATTATTAATATTAATAGCAAAACATCCTAAAGGATCTATTTGTTTATCAATACGATTAGTAAGATATTCATTATTTATCAAATAATTATTCTGTAGTTGCCAAGCTAAAACTATATGATAATTAAATGTATCTTTAGAAAAGCATAAAAATATACCTCTATCATTTTTAATAATGTATTCATTATTAATAGTATCATCAATTAAAAAATTATTTGTAGACCAGTAAACAAGACTATCACCACTATAAATAAAAATGCCAGTATTTTCATAATCATTTTTTTCATATAATTCTTGCAATCTATCCCAATCACTACTTTGCACTAATTGCAAAAAAGTTTTATCAGTTAGTGCAGATTTCAGTTTTACCCAATTTCTTTCTACTCTATTAGTTAACTGATTTTGATAAATCAATTGATAAATTTGATAAAAAGTATGATTAATAGTAAAGACAAGAAGAGAAAATAGAATAATTGATAAGCTGATTTTTAATTTTTTATTAATTAAAAGATTTAAATTAGGCACAAACATTTATTTTATACACAAAAATATTAAAAATAAATAAAACAAAGAACAAGCATGTTTCAAAACAAATGTGAAAGATCTATATAATGTTTGTAAATATATTGGATATATTTTTACAATATTAATTCTGTAAAAATAAACATTGGAATTGATATTTAAAGACTACTTATTTCATATAAAATTATTGATGTTTTATAAATAACAAAAATATTAACTACAGCTATCTAAAACATAAATATATTTAAAGATATGAATTTGATAAAGGATAAAAATACCAGCGAAAAAATATAGGATAAAATTTTATTTCTTAAATTTCTTTTCCCTTCATTACAATCTATCGAAAAAGTAACAAAATCTCATTATTTAAACCTTTAATATCAATGACATTTAAAATCATATTTTGCATTAAATAAGTCTAAAAAAAAATTATCCAATATTAATACAAACATTTTTGATTGATATTAATCAATTTTATTACATCATCTCACCATATATAATATCTTTGCAAAAAAAATGAGAGTCTTAGTTTTAGGAGCTAGCACA
The DNA here is from genome assembly GCA_018056215.1 of Bacteroidales bacterium. Classification (GTDB taxonomy): domain Bacteria; phylum Bacteroidota; class Bacteroidia; order Bacteroidales; family DTU049; genus DTU049. The sequence goes on from JAGPGB010000007.1 coordinate 5,648, forward strand.
AATGAAGAGAGATACTCTAATCTAGCCGTTAAAAGATTAAAAAAATATGGACATGAGGTAATAGCCGTAGGTAATAAAAAGGGAGAAATAGAAGATATTCCCATTATAGTTAATCCTACAGCTGATAGTGTGAAACCCATAGATACTATTAGTCTTTACATTGGTCCTCAAAATCAAGAGCAATGGGAAGATTTTATAATTTCTGTAAATCCTAAAAGGATTATCTTCAATCCGGGAACAGAAAATGCAGAATTCGAAAATAAATTAAGTAAATTGGGGATAGAAGTTGTAGAATATTGTACATTAATGCTATTGCAAAGTGGACAGTTTTAAACTTATTTGACATCTCTAAAAAAGCGTTTATTTTCTTTTATTCATCTCCTTTCTCCAGTAGCGTATTGTTTTACGTTTAAAGGGCTAGTAATGCCTCGCTGGTATAAAATTTTGCCAAGATAAGCTATCATAGCTCCATTATCTGTTGTCAAATTTATAGGTGGAATAAAAGTCTTGTATCCTAATTGTTTGCCACTATTTATAAATGTTTGTCTTAATTCTGAATTAGCTGATACACCACCAGCTAATACTATATTTTTTAATCCATATTGTTTAGCTGCTTTTAGAGTTTTTTCTACTAATATTTCTACTATTGTCCTCTGATAGCTAGCTGCTAGATGTTCTTTGTATTTTTCGATAAAATCAGGATCTTTTTTTAAATTATCTCTCACTAGATATAAAAGTGAAGTTTTCAAACCACTGAAACTAAATTGAAAATCTGGAACCTTGGGTTTAGTAAAATGAAAATAATGAGGATCTCCACTTTTGGCTAATTTATCTATCATCGGACCACCTGGATATGGTAATCCTAATATTTTTGCTGCTTTATCAAAAGCCTCTCCTGCAGCATCATCTATTGTCTCACCAATGATTTCTATATCATCATAATCGCTTACTTTTAATAGTTGTGTATGTCCTCCTGAAACAGTAAGACACAAAAAAGGAAACTCTGGCACTGGATGTTTGTCATCTGGGAATTGAATAAAAGAAGCAAAAATATGTGCATATAAGTGATCTACAGCTACTATAGGTATATTGAGAGCTTGTGCAAAAGATTTCGCAAAACTTATTCCTACCATTAAAGAGCCTACTAGACCTGGCCCAAGTGTAAAAGCTACTACATTTACATCTTTTTTTTGTAAATTTGCATATTTAAGAGAAGTATGAATTACTGGAATAATGTTTTGTGCATGAGCTCTGGATGCCAACTCTGGCACTACTCCACCATAGGAAGCATGTACTTCCTGGGTAGCAGTTACATTACTGATAAGTATGTCATCCCTCATAATAGCTACAGATGTCTCATCACAGCTACTCTCTATCCCCATTACTATTAAAGTCATAATTATGTCTTTACACAAAGGTAAAAAATTTTTTAGAACTATAATTTTAATTTTAATATGGTTGTTATTTGCTGTACCTGCTTTACTTTTGGTAACTATAAAAGCTCCCATTACTCAAAATTATTTTATTAGCATTTTCGAAAATTGGTGGCAAGACAATTTACATGCAAAGTTTGAAATTGGTCAAATTAAATTTAATACTTTCACTAATATAGAACTATTAGATGTTTACATGTATGACCAGCACGACAGCATATTATTTGGATTCCCTTATGTGAAAGTAAAAATTAAAAATATAGATCCTTTTAGTAAGCCTTTTAGTATGGATTTCAAAGATGCTCTCCTCGAGCAACCATATATGAATATGCGAACTTATAAAGGGGATAGTCTCTTGAATATTAATTATATTTCTCAATATTTTTCTAAAAATAAAAGTAAAGAAAAATCTACTCCTAAAATCACTATTAGAAATTTAAAAATTATTGATGGAACTATCAAATATATTGATGATAATTTCCCTGCTTATGATAGTACTTTTAATTATAAAACTATGGTCTTTGAGGATTTAAACCTTTGGATTACTGATTTTAAAATGACTGATAATATTAATATAAATGTAAAAATACACGAGCTATCTACTAATGAAAAATATGGTATGCAGCTCAAACATTTAGATTGTGATTTTACAATTAATAATAACTATTTCTCTATGAATAATGCTCATCTATCTACTCCTAATTCATATTTGAATGCAGATTTAATATTTAGGTATAATTCTTTTAATTCTTTTAAATCTTTCGTAGATTCTGTAGAGATGAATATGTATTTCAGACCATCCGATTTATCTTTTGTAGATATTAGTTTTTTTGCTCCAGAGGTTCGTGGTGTTTATGTACCTATTAAATTATATGGTTCATTAAATGGATATGCTAATGATTTACGTTCAGATAATTTAAAACTCATTTTAGGTAAATCTTCAATAATGGATGTAGATTTTTGGATGAAAAATGTGGTAGATTTCCCAAATATGCAATACTACTTAGCTATTCAAGGGAAAAACATAACCAATGAAGATATTAGTGCGATTACTATTAAAGGAGAAAGTATTTTACCTACTAATATTCATCTACCATTTATTAGCTCTCTCTCTGTAAATGCAAGTGGTGTAGGTATGGCTGATGTTATTAATTTTGAAATGGCTCTAGACAATCCTGATGAGAATATTTTTGTCAAGATTAATGGTAAAAATGGTTCTTATTCCGGACAATCTAATTTTACTAATTTTAATTTTGCTGAATTAAATATTCCTGGAAATCCGCTACAACACTTAGATGGTAATATAGATTTTGATATTAATTCTTTAAATGTTAATAATTTTAATTTATCTACTATATCTGCTCGAGCGAATATAGATATTAATAAAATTATAATCTCTGGTATAGAATTATCACAAATAAAAGGTACTATTGACAAAATCGATTCTAATTATCATACAGAAATTCACTCGTTGGATCCAAATATGAGATTAGATTTAATAGCTAATGCACAATATGGTAAAATATTAAGCTCTATAATATTAGAAATGAATGCAGAAAATGTAAATATGAATAATCTGCATGCTGCCAGAAATGATATTACTTCTAATATATCTGCCAAAATTAATGCAAATATTAATGGTAACAATTTAAATAATATGCTCGGTTTTGTATCTATTAAAGATCTTCATTATAATGAGGGTAATAGATTTGGGAGCATGGATTCATTATTATTAACAATTCAAAATATTAATGATATTGAGAAAAATATAAATATCAAATCAGATCTTTTAGATTTTGATTTGGTGGGTCAAATAAATTTTGCTACTATTGATGAAGCAATAAAAGAATTTATTAATTCGTATTTTCCACAACTATACAATGATAGCACATCCCTATCTATCGAAACAAATCAAAATTTTAACTTTTCACTACTGATAAAACCAAAAATTCAGCAATTCGTCAATATTTTTGTTAAAGATTTATCTCTGTCAGAGATACAGACTCGTGGTAGTTTCCAAAGTAGTACAAATGAGCTAAACTTTAATATAAATATACCTAAATTTTCATATAGTAATATAGCAATTGCTGATAGTCTAAATCTAAATTTGGAAACTTTCAATAATGTATCTTATCTACAATTAGATATTAAAAACATTACAAGTAATCAAATTAATACTAACAAAATAGAATTATTGAGTACTATTAATAATAGTAAAGTAGATTTTCAAATAAAAATTCCCAATGCACAGGTGTATTATCCTATGAGTACTGATATACAAGGATTTATTGATTTTAAAGAAAAAAATAATTTGTCTTTATACTTTTATCCTAGTTCTATAACTATAGCAGACTCTGTTTGGTATATTTTAGAGCCATCAGCCATTATTTATCAAGGTAAAGATATAAATATTTCAAATTTCGAATTAGCTACTAATACCCAGAGTATAAAAGTAAATGGCAAATACAGTAAAACCTCAGAAGACCCATTAACTGTAGTTTTGAGAAATATTGAACTGTCTCAAATAAATAATTTCTTTAGTGATTTTCAATATAATATTGGTGGCTATTTAGGTGGTAAAGTAGAGCTAAGCAAATTTAATCAAAAAATACCAAATTTATTTGCTAATATAAATCTAAATGATTTAAGCTTCAATGGGAAACGCATTGGCAATATTGAATTTACTAGTAAATGGGACACAATAAAAAAAGGTATTAAAACAGACTTGGTTTTGACAGATGTAGGAGCGCAAGGCGTCAGAATGCCACTAAAAGCTAATGGTTATATTTATCCTACAGGAGCTAATAATATGGATTTAAATATAGATTTTAGTAATTTTAATTTATCTTTTATAGAACCTATAATGTCTGAGTATGTATCTAATATAGGTGGTTTTGCTCAAGGTAATGTAAATGTTTATGGTAGTTTCTCAGCTCCTCAAATGAAAGGAGAAATAGAACTAATACGTACTAGATTAAAAATTAATTATACTAATGTAGCTTATACATTTACTACTCATGTCAAAATTAATCCCAACGAAATACGTATAGATTCTATAGTACTAAATGACCCAGAGGCTAATACTGCAAGTGGATATTTTGTGATGAAATATAAAAATTTCTCCGATTTTAATATGGATACTAGGTTAACGTTTAATAATTTTTTAGCTGTAGATGCACCACCAGATCAGAATGAATATTTCTATGGTAAAGGGTTAGTGAGTGGCGCAATAAGATTGCAAGGACCAATAAATTCTCTAAAAATAGACGGTAATGTTAGCACCGAATCAGGTACTAGACTATTTATACCTATTTCTTCATCGAGTGTAGTAGAGCAAAATGATTTTATTCATTTCGTAAATCCCAAAGATACTACTATGGACACGCTACAAATAAAACCAAGGAGAGAATTAACGTCGGATAAAACCACAATTTCTATGAATCTAAGAGTATCACCTAGCCCTGACACAGAACTAAATATAGAGTTTGATCCTAGAATCGGTGATAAAATAATGGTAAAAGCTAATGGCGATATACAAGTAACTATGGATGCTGATGGCAATCTAAATCTTTTGGGAGACGTTATGATAGTAGATGGATACTACAATTTGACAATGCAAAATACTATTAATAAAAAATTTAATATAGATCCAGGGAGTGTCATTAAGTGGCGTGGTAATGTAATGAATGGAGAAATGGATATAACAGCTAGAAATAATATCCGTACATCATTATATTCTCTTGTAGGGCATCTCGACTCATCAGAAGTTTATAAACAAAAATATTTAGTTAGTGTGCTTTTGCATATCACTGGTAGCTTTATGTCACCAGAAATTAAATTTGATATTGAATTACCAGAAGCTGATGAAGAAACTAAAAATTTAGTTAAAAATGTATTGAGAACTGATCAAGATGTCATGCAGCAGGTTTTTGCTCTATTACTTTTCAATTCTTTCATTTCTCCTGCAGGTATGCGTGGATTAGATATTGGAAGTGGCATAGGTAATACATCTTTCGAAATGCTATCTAATCAATTCAGTAACTGGCTATCTCAGATAACTGGTGATGTGAATGTAGGCTTTGTTTACAGCCCTACTGAGACTCAAGTGAGCCTATCGACTCAACTTTTAAATGGTAAATTACAGATTTCTAGTAATATTGGTGTAAATAACAACAATACCACTGCTAATCAATCTTCTTCAAATTTCGTTGGCGATTTTGATCTATCATATCGATTTAGTGATAATCTGAAACTAAGACTTTTTAATAAAACTAATCCCTATGATCAACTAATCTATTATGGACCATATACACAGGGTATAGGTATTTCATATAACTATAGCTTTGATAGAATAAAAGAAATGTGGACAAACTCAAACAATAAAAATGCTATTAATAATAAAAAAAAGAAAAAAGATAAAAAAATAGATGAATAATACATTTCGCAAAATTATTTTTTTGATATTATCTCTATATGCTAATAATATTTTTTCTCAATGTAAATTACAAGAAATATATTCTAATAATGATTTAAGTAAAAAAATATATTATAACCAATTTGATAAACCTGTCTATATTCAAGACTTAGAAAATAAAATTACAGAGATTTATTATTATAAAGATACTTTATTGACTTCTAAAATCATTATTTTGAATACTGATACATTAAAATACTATTATTCATATAATGAAAAAAATAAAATAGAAAAAATTAGAACAATACATAATACTGATCTCATCTCTGTAACATTTTATAATTATTATGATACTCTACCCTTTGAGATAGAAGAATATACTGATTCTATGCGATATTTGACAAGATATTCATATGATCACTTAGGCAGAATAAAAGAGATCTCTTATGCAGAACTATCTGATACTGCAACTACTTATTCACAAAATTGGATTTTTACTTATGACAGTAATGGTAATCTAATAAAAAAAATACAACTGAGAGATAATGATACTCTTTGCATTTGGTTTTATGAATATTCTAATGACCATTTTTTATTAAAGGAAAAAATTCAAAATAATTTGGATACCACAGATATTTTAGAAAAATATTATATTTATAGTAGTGATGACAAAATAAAAGAAGTATTATATGTGAGGGATAACTTGATTATACAAAAGGAACAATATGCATTTGGATCAAATAATAAAGAACTTAAAAAAATTATAAAAAAAGATTATACAATTAAACCAATTAAAAAGGATGTATTAAAATATAAAACATTAGAAATAGACTGTGATGAAGTTTATGATGAGGTTATAACAGGGTGACAGTTGTGACGAGGAGACTGGGAGACTATAAGAAGAGATGACTGGGAGACTATAAGACTGGGAGACTGGAAGATATGGAGACAGGGAGACAAGAAGACTAGGAGATGTAGAGAGATAGAAAAGACGTGTAAAACGATAGGTAGGAAAAATGGTTGCAAACTTGCATTTAATTTTATTTTAATATTTAGATTTTTTGTAATTTTGAAATAAAAAATAAATTTTGACTAAGAAGTTTTGTGTCATTGTAGTACTAATATTCCTAACTAAATTATCTTTTTCGCAACAAGTTTTTATCACAGGAAAAGTAGTAGATAGCCTTACACTAGCACCTATCCCATTTGTCCATATATATTATGCAAATACAAATAAAGGTACCATTTCAGATATAAATGGTAATTTTAAAATTGAGAAGCTCACTGATAATAAGTATTTGATATTTAGTTACTTAGGATACAAAAAAGATACAGTCTCTATCGATGACATTGCTAATATTAAACTTATAAAGCTAAGTCCCGTTGATTATCAATTAGAAGAAATAATTGTAACACCTAGACCAAATCCAGCAGATAGTATTATAGAATTAGTAACATTAAATCGAGAAAAAAATAATCCATTAAATTATGATAATTTCACATGTACAGCATACAGACGATTTGTAGTTACCACATCTATAGATTCTATTAAAAAAAATACTAGATTAGCAGATAGCATAAAAAACAAATATATAAATTTTTTTGAGCAACATCATATTTTTTTAGCAGAAAACATATCAGAAATAGTTTATAAATATCCCAATGATTGGCACGAAAAAGTAATAGATAGCAAAATATCAGGTATAAAAGATCCGACTATATCAATGTTATTTAACGAATTGACGCCATTTTCATTTTATTCTAAAACTGTAAACATTGGAGACAAAAATTATCTAAACCCAATAAATCCAAATAGTAATAAGTATTATTACTTCTCTTTGAGAGATACGATATATGATGGGATAGACACTATTTTTATAATACATTATCAACCATATAAAAACAAAAATTTCGAAGGTATAGAGGGACTTTTGTACATATCAAAATATCGTTGGGCTATCAAAAGTGTAGTAGCTTCACCATATGATAATACACCTGGACTATTAATGAACATTACACAAAATTATGAGTTAATAGATTCTTTATGGTTTCCTAAAGAATTAAAAACAGATATATGGTTTACTGGATTTACTATAGGCGGCTCTCCATTATTTGCTCACGGAGAAACTGTACTCAATGAAATAAAAATTAATAATACAGATTTCCAAAAATCATTTACATTATTCAACACTGAGGTTACACTGAAAACAAAAAATAATGAATTATTAAATAAATACAGAGATAATAAAGATTCGCTAAAAGACATAAATACATATCAATTATTAGATAGTATTGCAAAAAATAGCCATTTAAACACATTAGTAGATTTGACAACAGCTCTAATGAGTGGATATATACCAATTAGTATATTCTATTTACCATTAAATAATCTAGTTCAATACAATGTATTTGAGAAATGGAGATTAGGGTTAGGAATAGTAACTAATAATAAATTATCTGAAAGATTCATCATAGAAAGCTCTGCAGGATATGGACTAGGAGATAAACAATGGAAATATAGTCTCTCAGCAATGGGTTATCCACTTAAAAATTTCAGATGGGATCTAAGAATCGGGTATTCGAAAGATATAAATAGATTAGGACAAATAACATTTCAAGAACAACAGATGAACCTCACCTCTCCAGAAAACTTTTGGATATATTATTTAGATAAAGCAGAATATGCAAAATCACTATACTTATCTACAAGCTATTTTATAAATAAGAAACTACGATTGTCACTAAAAATTAGTGATAATCAATTACTATTCCATCCTGATTATAACTACGGATGGGAAGAAAATAATATATTTATAAAAACTAATAATTATGATTATAAATCATTAGAATTGAGAATGCAATATAATGCAAAAACTAAATGGATAAAAACACCAACGAACATATTGCCTTTTTATGATATTGAAACAAATAATATCTATGGATATTATAGATTTACTATAGATAAATTTAAAAAAGCTAGCCACTTATTAGCATTAAAATTAGAATGGCAACATAAAATGAATTTTTCAGGTAGAATAGGTGTAGACATGGAAATAGGCACTATACTAGGAGACCCACCTATTTCATTGACATACAGTCCTATAAGTAAATATGAATTTTTTGCTGTAAGCTCGCCCTATACATTTCAAATTTTAGAACCAAATAACTTTTTTGCATCAACATTTGCCACGGTACATATGAGATATTCCTCGAATAAGATTAAAATAAATAGATATTCAAATCCTTATTTTGTGCCCTTTATTTCGTTCCATATTGGAGAAATAAGTAAAGATATTCAAGCACACTATATAGAAAAAATTCCAGTAGCAAAATATGGATATTGGGAGGTAGGTATGAATATTTCAAATATTTTGCAGACGCCATTTTATTCGATTGGAATAGGAGGTGCATATAAATTAGGGGGATATAGAGATAAAGACTGGAGGAATAACACAACTATATTATTGGTGCTAGATTATCCGTTTTAAATAACAGCTGTTATTAACTAATATAGATGTTTAAAATAATTAATGATATTAATATCATATTAAAATTATTATATATATTTGTCAAAAATTCAATATTTATGAAGACTTTAGTTGATAATATTAATGAGCATCTGGCTATGAGTAAGGAAGACTCAAAAGCCTTCTACGATAAACTTTATGATTTTCTACTACAGAACGAAGCTGACGTAGTAGATTACCAAGGTTTGAAACTTCAAAGCACTCCTCCACTGTGTCCAAACTGTCGTAGTAATAATATTGTAAGAAATGGCAAACAAAAAGGTATGCAAAATTATCGTTGCAAACATTGTGGTAGACAGTTTAGAATTACCACAGGGACCTTTGTATATCGATTACAGAAATCTCAACTTATGCTCGAGTATATTCGTTGTATGGTAGCAGGTAAAAGTCTCAGAGCATGTGCTAGAGAGGTTGGCATTAGTCTGCCAACAAGCTTCACATGGCGACACAAAATATTAGCTGCCTTAAAGAATTTTGACAAAAATGTAAACTTCTTTGGTATAGTAGAAATAGACGAATTGCTGATGGATTATTCTGAAAAAGGCAGAAAGTATTCAAGTGTAAAAGAAATGAAGCGAGCGATGAGAAAAAAGCCTAAAAAAGTTGCTGTAATAGTTGCAACAGATAGAAGTGGGAATATACTATTTCGGAATACTGAGAGTAATAGGGCAAAGCAAGAAGACATTGAGAAATTTCTAAAAGGTAGAATAACAGAAGATGCAGTATTATGCACAGGTACTAAATACGCATTCAGACACATAAGAAAGAGCAAAGTGAAACATAAAGAAATAGTAGGAGCCAAAAGAAAGAAGCGAGGTGTTTACAGCACAGCTACAGTAAAGGCTAAGTCAGAGGAATTCACTAAATGGATATATTCGAAGTTTAGAGGGGTAGCAACTAAATACCTGCAAAACTACATTATGTGGTATGTAGCGATAGGTAAATATTTGTCAGAAGGCATAATCAGTAATACAGGCAGAATGCTTAACCTTGCATCGTCGGATAGATTTGCCTGGTATGAATATTTTAGAATAAGTAAAATATCATATACTATTTGAAACATTTAAAAAATGTTTATTATCTAATAATCCTATTACTATCTTATTATTTACTTTTCCTTAGTTGTATCCTTATCCTAGTACCATTAGCCGTAGACGATACAATAAATATTTTACCTCTA